>JAADGR010000093.1 GCA_013152225.1 Calditrichota bacterium | reverse complement strand
TTTTGATGGAAATTCTTCAACAGTCTCGCCTGTTAACACACGTCTATCAATAGCCATGACTTTTTCACCGGCTTCTCTTCCAAATAGGTCGATATCTGTTTTGCCCAAAAGGTCTTTTGCATTTGTTTGAAATAATTCTTCCATGGCCGGATTTACTCTGATGTACTTTAAAGTTTCGTCCTTAATAAAGATAGAATCTTTAGCTGTCTCAACTACAGCGCTCAACAATGCTTCCTTTTCTTTTAATGCGGCTTCTGCTTGCTCGCGCTCGGTAATATCTCTGAACGCCACCTGTACTGCTTGTTTGCCTTTGTACAAAAAAGGTGTTGCTGCAACTTCTACATTTCTGATCTCATTTTTCAGCGTGATAAACTTTTCTTCGATCAATTTCCCGGGTGCCTGGTTTTTTATTATCTCGATGGTTCTTTGTCGGACAATATCGCGATGATCCGGATGGACACAATCGATAATGTTTTTGCCGAGCAGTTCGTCGGGGTCTTTGGCTCCGACAAAGTGTGCGGCTGCAGTATTGGCTGAAACAACCTTGCCCTCACAATGGACGATAACCGGATTTGGTGACGTGTCGAATAATCGGCGGTATCGATCTTCACTTTCGCGCAGTGCATCCCCGGCATGCTTTCGTTCGATTTCCGCTGCAATTCTTTCGGAAAAAACCGCGAGCATTGATTTTGCCAGATTCTGGTTTTTTATTGGCTTTTTATTCAGCAATATCGCAATGCCAAGAGGTTTTCCGGAAGATGCAAAAAGAGGCGTGCCAATGAATCCTTCAATTCCCCATTCTGCCAAAAGATTCGATTTCGGGAACAATGTCTGCACATTTTCGGGATAGCATTTCAGGGTCTGACCGGCGACATTTTCACAAGGAGAGTTCTGCAAATTATATTCAAATGGCTCCATGGATTTCCCCTGCGCAAAACCACCAAGCACTTGCACTTTGTTTATATCTTCACTCAGTTCTCCGATAAATGCATAATCCATATTCAGAGTTTTGGCCAAATGATTGGATACGGCTTTGTATAATTTTTTTCCGGAAAGTTTTGCAAAGCTCGTGGCCAGACTGTTGAGCGCCGATTCCAGTTGTTTTCGCTCGGTAATGTCTTTTAGAAAATTCAACGTTGCCGGTTTTTTGTTCCAGGTGAAACAAACCGAACTGATCTCAACCCATTTAGTGTTTCCCAACATATCAACCATTCGGAAAGAATAGACATTTGGAACATTTTGTCCGGCAAGTCTTTTTTTATACCGTTCAATGACTGTCTCCTGATCATCGGGATGGATGAAAATTGTGAATGGTTTGCCTCTCATGTCGTCCGCCGTACAGGCCAGCAGATCGAGGGTTTTAGGATTTGCGAACACAAGCATGCCCTCTTGCGCGATAAATATCGCTTCATTGGCCTCTTCTATCATAAGGCGGTATTTTTCCAGATCATCACAAGAGGCCGCGGCCTTGCCGTTTTGAAGTGCATCCTGAATCACAGGAACAAGCTGCCCGATATTGTTTTTGAGAATATAATCCGTGGCACCGGCTTTCATGCACCGGACTGCTCTATCCGTGTCATCCCGGTTTGTTATGACAATGATTGGGGTGGTCGGCGCTTTTTCTTTTGCGTCTTTGATCGCCGAGAGTGCGTCGAAATGCAGCAGGTCATAATCTGTTAAAATCACATCCGGGTGAAATTCATCGAGAGCCTTGAGATAACTTTTTTTGCTCATCACCCGTTTGGATTTAAAATGCACATTTTCTGCCCCTAATTCATCTTTGATGCGTTTGGCATCTGTTGCGCTGCTTTCAAGAAGCAGAATGGATATTTCATGTTCGGTCATTTTGTTTTACTTTCTATTTTTGTTTGAACGGCATCAAGTAACCGTCGACCATAAACCATTACCCCTTTCCCACCAACGCTTCCACTACTTTTAAAATTTCACTTCTGCTGAATGGTTTGGCCAGTGTTTGATCGGCGCCCAGTTTTTCTGCGTAGCGCAAATAATCTTTGGAATCGAGTCTTCCACCACCGGAGATGGCCACGATTTTTGTTTCGGGGTATTTTTCCCGCAGATCATAAACGACGCTGATGCCTTCTTTGCGCGGCATAAAAATATCTGTTATGACAAGATCGATTTGCCTGTGCTGAAAGGCATCCATTCCCTCGGTTCCATCTGATGCAGTCAAAACCTCATACCCCTCTCGTTCTAGTATTTGCTTCAACATGTCCAGTATCATTTCTTCATCATCGATTACCAGGATTTTTTTCATTCCTTCATTCTCCTTGCTTCCGGACAATACTCATTATTTATCAAAGTATGGTCACTTTTCTTCTACTTGATGCCTTTTCATACAGGTACATTTAATGATGGTCAGGCACTGCTTCTGTCCGGCTTTTAACCTGACTGACTTGGCTTCCATCTAAAACGCGGCGTACAATTTTTGGCATTTCGCGCAGACTAATCGGTTTTAATACGAATTCACGGATTCCAATTTCTTTAGCCTCATCTTTTGTCACCGTATCGCTGTATCCGGTGCATAATACCACAGGCAAATCCGGGCGAATTTTCAGCATTGTCTTTGCCATTTCTTTTCCTGTCATCTCGGGCAGAGTCTGGTCGGTGATGATCAGGTCAAATTGCTCCGGGTGGGTGCGAAATTTTTCAAGTGCTTTGATGCTGCTTGTTTCGCCAACGACATGATATCCCAGGCTGCCGAGCTTTTTAGTGGCAATTTGTACCAGTGCTTCTTCATCATCCACAAAGAGGATTTTTTCCTCTCCAGTGGGTAAAGATTCTTGTGTTTTTGGTTTTTCATCTGCGCCTTTTTCAAGTTGAGGCAGCAATACTGTAAATGTCGTCCCTTCTCCGACTTTAGTCTTGACGGTTATGTTGCCCCCCAATCGCAACACGATTCCATGTGTAACGGCCAGCCCCAGCCCCGTTCCTTCGCCCACATCTTTTGTTGTGAAAAAGGGATCAAATATTCGATCAAGAATTCCAGGTTCTATGCCCTGTCCCGTATCGCTGACCTGTAATTTAACATAATTTCCCGGTTTGAGAAGCTGGAACTGCGCAGCCTGCTCAGTGTCCAGGATAACCCCGGACAAACTGACGCGCAACAGTCCGCCTTTTTCCTTCATCGCATGCCCGGCATTGGTGCAGAGATTCAGCATAACCTGGTGAATGTGGCTTGGGTTGGCGAGAACATAATTTGATTTTGCATCGATTTCTTCGACAATCTTGATTGTTGACGGCAATGAAGCGCGAAGAAGTTTAAGCGCCTCTTTTACAAACAAACTGATCTGAATGGCCTTCTTTTCCGATTTGTCCATTCTGCTGAATGCCAGGATTTGTTTAACCAGTTCCTTGGCTCGAATGCCGGCTGTTAATACATTTTCCAGATTTTTGCGAGATTCGGAATTTTCATCCATCTCATCTAATGCAAGTTCGGAATAACCAATGATCGCTCCGAGGATATTGTTGAAATCATGGGCAATGCCGCCGGCCAATGTACCGATGGCTTCTATTTTCTGGTTTTGTCTGACTTGTGCTTCGAGCTCTTTGTTCTTGGAAATATCCCGGATAATAGCGCTGAAAAACAACTCGCCGTTCGTTTCCCACGAAGAAATGGCAACATCGATGGGAAATTCTTCGCCGTTTTTGCGACGTCCGACCAGTTCTATGCTCTTTCCACTGACTTGGGGCTTGCCGCCAGCTATGATCCGCTGGAGGCCTGCCTGGTGTTTTTCCGCATATTGGGAAGGGACTAAAAGAGTAATGGGCTTGCCAAGTATTTCCTCGACATCGTATCCAAAAATTGTGCCGGCTGCATTATTCCAAAAAATAATATTCCCTTTGCTGTCCGCTGAAATTATAGCATCGATTGCCGACTGGGCAAGAGAGCGATATTTCACTTCAGAATCTTGTAGCGCTGTTTCCACTTTTTTTTGATTGACAGCATAACGAATAGATCGCTCGAGCATTTGTGCGTTAATGTTTCCTTTGATCAAAAAGTCCGATGCACCTGCTTTCATCGCTGCGACATCTATTTCATGATCGCCTTGTCCTGTTAACAGAATCACCGGCGCTCTGCATTTTTTCTCTCTTGCATATTGCAGCAGGTCCATTCCATTATGGGCGCCCAGGCGGAAATCAAAAAGCAAGACATCGTGCTTGTTGCTGTCGATTGCCGCGAGGGCGCTGTCATAATTGTTCACCCACTCTAGTTCATATTTTTTCCCTTCTATCTCCGAAAGCAAATCGCGCGTTATGATGTAATCATCTTCATCGTCATCGACGAAAAGAATTTTCAAACTCTCTACCATGGTGTTCCCCTTTTCAAATTTTTGATCTCTACTACTTCAAGCCAGTATTTTGTTAATGTTTTCATGATATCAACGAGCGAAGCAAAAGCGAATGGTGTTGGCCAAACGGCTTTCCCGGGACCAGCAATCGATCGTCTTCATCATCGTCCGCATATAAAAAATGGTTATAGGTTTTCCTTTATTTTTCATGTCGTGTGTTCTCCCTGTTTTTGCTTTGTCGGTAATGTTATCATAAACTTTGCGCCCTCTCCCGGTTTTCCTTTCGCTGTGATCTCACCGTTGTGGCGATCTATAATTTTGCGGCAAATCGCCAGACCCACACCGCTGCCCTTGTATTCGCTGCGGCCATGAAGGCGCTGGAAAACGTTAAAGATTTGTTCCGTATATTTTTCCTCAAAGCCGATACCGTTGTCTTCCACGGTGATATGACAAAATCCGTTGTGCAAAGCGGCATTCGAACCGCTGTTTTTCTGACGTGGATTATCCTGATAAACTTTGATCAGAGGCGCGACATCTTTTTTATGATATTTAAGCGCATTGCCTATCAGATTTTGAAACAACTGTCGCATTTGCAGAGGATCGGCCTCGATAGTCGGCAAAGGATCCACTTCGACGCGGCCGCTCACATCTTCAATGCGAATTTGCAGATCATCCAAAACTTCGCTGACAATTTTGGAAAGATCGGTTTCTGTGAAAGGCTTTGCTTTGGTCGTCACTCTTGAATACGACAAAAGATCGGTAATAAATGATTGCATTCTGCCGGCAGCATTTTGCATTCTGTCCAGGTAATCGCTTCCCTGATCGCCAAGAACATCGTGATATTTTGTTTTTAACCGGTCGCTAAAAGCCTGCACTTTCCGCAAAGGCTCCTGCAAGTCATGAGATGCGATATAAGCAAAATCCTGCAGTTCCTGATTGCTTTTTTTTAATTTTTTCATATAGACTTGCAGATTCTTCTCTACTTGTTTGCGCTCTTGTATTTCCTGCTGCAAGTGCGCATTGGTTTGTCTTAGTTCGGCTGTCCTTTCCTCGACTTTTCTTTCTAATTCATTGTGTGCTTTCATGAGCTGAGATTGTGTGTCTTGCAGCGTTTTTGTCATTTCATTAAAAGATTTTGCAAGGCTTCCCAGTTCATCTTTTGTTGTTATTTTCGCACGTGCCGATAAATCTCCCGAGGCAACGAGTTGGGTGACTGCATCCAATTCGCGAATGGGTTGGCTTAGTTTCCCTGCAAAAATGATGGAAAACGCTAATCCGATCACAATACTCAACACCGCGAGAAGAACGGATCGTATCAGCATTGCATGCATTGCGGTATTGAAATCGTCCAGGGAAAGGCCGACATGAATCCAGCCCCAGTCGATGCCCGAATATTGCAGCGGGTAAGTATAATGAAATACTTTTCGGCCCACCAGCTTGCTTTGCAAAAATTGCACTGTCGACACCGTGTTTCCTGCCGGTGTCCACAATCCTTTCAGCGTGCTGCTTTCCCATCCCTTTTTTGTGTGTATCAAAGAAAACCCATCTTTTCTGGTAACAACGATATAAAGAATAGATTTACTTTCCTTGATGACCTCCAGGCAATGGTCCACTGCAAAGCTGTAATCTTCTAAAAGGATGGCGTTCGCCGTGACATTTCCCATCGAGACTGCGATACTTCTTGCTTCCGATTTCATCCTATCTGTCGCTGATCGGCGAATATACGGGAAGAGCGTTGTCACATAGATCGTGATCGTTATAATAACGAGTAACCATGAGAAAAGAGCGGCGCGTAACTTTATGCTCCTCCAGGGCGGTACATTATTAACAGGAGAAAAGTTTTTACTTTTTTTTGTTTGCGCTTGTTGTTCCATTACATTTTCACACCATTTAATTTTTGATGTTCTTTAAACAATGTACCGACATTTTTAAGATAAGAAGACTGGAAAGGAACGAGCTTGCTGATGCGGAAAAGAGTGAAAATTTGTTTTCCTGCAGGATTATTATCCAGCCGCAAAATTAATTTCATTATTTTATTCTGCTTTTCTTTGGCAATCGTGTTTGAAAAGCAATTCAAACTCTTAAGATAAGGCGCGGATCTGGCAATAATAATAAGAGATCCTCCCATCTGCGGGTTAAGTTCGACCATTGTATCAAAAGCGCCCTGTGTTACAATGCAAGCATCCGACTGTCTGAAAAAAACCGGGAAAACTGCTTGCGACTGTTTGCTTACATGCTTTAAACGACTGAAAAACTTTTCTTTTTCAGGCAACCCTTTTTTATGGAGAAGGACATCCAGCCACATGTTTGAGTATTTCTCATCTACTCCGGCTAAAACAGCGAGTTGTTTATCGCGCAAATCTTTCAGTTCTGTCATAGCGGATTCCCGGTGAACAAGAAGGATATATTCCTGCATGACTTTGCCATTCTCTATGGCAACGCAAGCGGGTTGTATATTCACTTTATTCTGTATTATCATATAGTCCAGCGACGACATGGTGATGATATTGACCTTGTTCGCATTAATGGCCGCAATGTATGAATCTCTGTCATTAAAAATAAATGTTCTCGCACTATAGTCCGGGGATAATCCTTTGATCAACTCGCCTGACCACATTTTTAATGCGATTTTGATATCACGAATATCCGTACCGGATATGAGTTCGCTCGAATATCCAATTCCCAAATAATTGTCTGCATTATCCTCTTTTGTGGATTTAGCATGGGAGATTAGGGCTGCCAAAAGAACTATAAACGGGATCAACTTTTTTGCAATAGTCATTTTATTCTATCCTTGAAAAATGTTCCTGCCACTTTTTCTCCCACAACATAATCCAGGTGGGCCTGTGTTTTAATATGATCATAAAGAATCTTTTGATACTGTGCCTTCATAAGAGACTCGATGATCTGTGACTCGATCAGGTTCTTCTCGTCCACCAATTCAAATTGGTAAGCACGTTCGGTCAGAATACGATTCTCCTCCGCATCATCCAGGGCATCCTTTAGCGCTTTTTGCTGCTCCTGTGCGGATGCCATTTGCATAAACACGTATTGCACCTGGAGGGCGAGTCCCTCGCGCAATAAAATTTTTTGTTCCTGCAATTTATCGAGCCGCAAGCGCGCTTCTTTCACCTGGTTTCGTGTTCGGAATCCGGCAAAAAGCGGCACCTGAATGCCAATGCCCACAGTCCACATATCTTTGTTTTGTGACGAAACCATGCCTTTGTCATAAGCATTTTCAATGTGGCTGAGTGTTCCCATAATCGCAACTTTGGGGAAATATCCGCTTTTGGCTTCTCCTATTTTCGCATCAAAGATTTTTAAGGCCGCTTTTAGTTTGGCCCATTTCGGATTATATTGATACGTGCCGTTAATAAATTCTTCCACATCGGTCGGATAGGGATCAAAAGGAATATCCTTTGTGGAAACATTTAAACATGTTCTCCAATCCAATCCCATGGTATTAATCAATGCCGCTTTGGCCAGTTTTTCATTATTCTTTAATTTGGCAACAAGGGCGCGAACATTCCCGACAATTATTTTATTTTTCAAATAGTCCGTTTTTTTGACCCTGCCGGAGCCTTTTTTGTAAAGTCCTTCAGTCAAATCCAGGGTGGCTTGCAAACGTGCCAGCGCTTCCTCACCAATTTGGCGGACATTCCTGGCCAGGACAGCAGCGTAATAAAAACGCTTTACATCATAAATTATTTTGAGATCCGTTCGCCTTGCTTCCTGCCGGGCGATTTCCACTGCAGAGTTGGCCTGTTTGTTGTACGATTTGATCAGACCGCCTGTGTAAAGCGGATAGGTGAGGTTGAGCGTACTGAGCCAATTTTTCCGATTCATGAGTTTGATGTCCTGTTCGGGCACATCGACGGGTGGCAGGTTAAGGTCAAAACCGAGTATCTTTATTGGTGGCACCGCCATAGTGGAGGCAGGAAAAAGAAAGTTTGGCGCTTCGTCCATCACTGTATAAACGGAATTCGCCGCCAGTTGCGGCCAATAAGCGGACAGTGCCTGCTTGCGCTGCGTTTCGGCGATTTTGACAGCATATTGTGCCGCCGGTCGAAAATGGTTATTTTTGAGCGCCATGTCGATGCAATCATCCAGACTGACGTCTAATGTATCCGTGTTATCAGTTTCAGACTTTTGTCCTCGGTCGGCTTCTGTAGCACTTTGGCCGAAAATTGGTAATGTTATGAGTAACGCAAATAGAAAGCCTGTTATTATGGTTACTGTTTTCATCGTATCCCGCGCCTTTCATCTTCACGCATTGTCAAAATCGTTTCAATTTCTGGTTATGGTTTTGTCCTATCTGTATTCGATTGCCAGCTCCGGTTCTTCTGCCTTTGGCAGTTCCACAATTTCAAACCAGTATCTGGCCAGAATTTTCATGATATCCACTAGTGAATCAAACGTCACCGGTTTCGTGATAAAAGAGTTGACACCAAGATCGTATGTGCGCAAAATGTCCTCCTCAACTTTTGACGTCGTCAACACGACAACCGGGATACGGCGCAATGCAGGATCTTCTTTTATTTCCTGTAAAGCTTCGCGGCCGTCCTTGCGCGGCATATTCAAATCCAGTAAAATGAGCCCCGGCAATGGATACTCTTTCTCATGAGTGTATTTTCCCTTGTGGTGAAGATAATCCATCAATTCCTCGCCGTCTTTAACGAAGCGCATTTTGTTGGCCAGCTTGCTCTCTGTCAGAGCATCTTTTACCAACAGTCGATCATCTTCATCATCATCGGCATAAAGAATAGTAAAGACTTTTGCTTCTTCTTTATCCATTTTATGCTCTCTTTCTTAATTTTGATTTACTATTATTCATTTTTCAAATGTCATTTTCAGGCTTTCGAGGTAATTTAATGGTAAATGTTGCCCCCTCTCCCGGCCTGCTCTTTGCCGTTATGCTGCCGCCGTGGTGCTCCACAATTTTACGGCAGATCGTTAATCCCATGCCGGTGCCTTGATATGAATCGCGCGTATGCAATCTTTGAAAAACTGCAAAAATGCGATCCGCATGTTTTTGTTCAAAGCCAATGCCATTGTCTTCAACGCGAATGTGATGAAACCCATTGGCAAGCGGTTCTTGATCTGAACTGTTTTTATCTCCGGTTGTACCGTTGTAAATTCTGATGATTGGCGCCACGCCTTGCCGGTGATATTTTAGTGCATTGCTGATCAGGTTTTGAAATAACTGCCGCATTTGCAGTGGATCAGCACTGATGACGGGAAGCTTTTCCAGTTGAACCGCTGCACCGACATTTTCAATTTGGATTTGAAAATCTTTCAATACTTCGCGAACAATCCTGGAAAGATCGGTTTTTACCAATGGTCTGTCTTTAATTGTAATGCACGAATAAGCTAACAAATCGTCGATCAAAGTTTGCATCCTGGCAGCGGCGTTTTGCATTCTTAAAAGATAGTCATGACCTTGTTCGCCCAATTCATCGCTATACTTTGCCCACAAGCGGTCGCCAAATGCACGCACTTTGCGCAGGGGTTCCTGCAAGTCATGTGAAGCGATAAAAGCAAATTCTTGCAGCTCTTTGTTTCTGGCCATCAGTTTTTCCGTAAAAATTTTTAATGATTCTTCTGTCCGCTTGCGCTCGGTAATATCTCTCGTGATGCCGAAAATGCCGATTATTTTTCCGTTTTCATCGGGTAGTGGAACCTTTGTTCCGGATACCCAACTCTCATTGCCATCAGCAAGTATTTTAACTTGCTCATGGACGGAAATTTTACCGCTGCGCATAACGCGCAGTTCTTGTTTGCGCACCTGGCGCGCATTTTCTTCTGTGAAGAAATCAAAATCCGTTTTACCTGTCGCGTCTTTCGGATCATCCAGTCCGAGCCGTTTTGCCTGTGCTCTGTTAATCCTGAGGAAATGACCTTCCATGTCTTTAAAATAGATGGCGTCGGGAATATTTTCCATAAAAGATTGTAGCAGGTGTTGTTCCTTGGCCAGCTTTTTTTCGGCCTGCAGACGTTCAGTAATATCCCTTATGATGCTAAGCCAGGCCGGCCGGCCCTGGAATTCGATTTCATCGCTAACGATTTCCACATCCATTCGCCGGCCGTCTTTGGATAAATGGGTGTACCGGTTCGGTTTTTCCGGATTTCTCGTGTCGATAAGTCTCTTGACTTTGCTTTTCTCCTCAGCAGGATGAAGATCAAAGGGAGTCAATTTTTTAAATTCAGCTTTGGAATAGCCGTAGATTTTGGTGATTTTGCTGTTGCAATCAAGGAATTGTTTTGTTTTTTTATCAAAAATAGCGATTGCATCGGGAATTTGGTTGAATAAGGAAAAATACTTGTGCTCGCTTTGCTTGCGAATTAAATTTTCTTTATAAAGTTGTTCATTAACCAATTTTAATTCTGCCGTCCTTTGTTCCAAACTTTCAATCATCAAGTTGAACGATTCAGCCAGACGCCCCACCTCGTCATGTGAGATGATCGGCGCGCGTTGAGATAAATCACCCAAAGTAATCTGCTTTACTGTTTCAACCATCATATCCAGAGGACGGGTGATGACTTTGCTTGTGCTGAACGCTGCAATAAATCCAAAAAGAAAAATGACCAGCCCGACCAGCCCGCTTATTTTACGGCTGCGGGAGACCCTACTGTTCAACTCTCGCAGCGAAATCCCCAGATAAAGCCTGCCAATAACTTTTCCCTGAGATAGAACAGGAGCGATAACATTATAGGTCGCATTATCTTTAGATATACTATGATTCTTTTGCATTTTGTAAAAACTCTTTTTGCCGGTCTTACCCGGGGCAAACTGACCTAGCAAGTGATCATTCTCATTGACAACAAAAAGATATGCCAGGTCTTTGTTTTGGCGCGCACTTGTTATGACCTGACTAATACCTTCCGAGTCTGCAAATACTATTGCGGGACTGATGCTGTATGCAGCCATTTGTGCAATGCTTTGTGCCTTTTCCGAAATGGCCATCATCGCTTGCTTTTTTTCCCAGGTTGGGAAGAAAAAGTAAACAAATATCGAGATGATGAAAATTAAGACCGTAACGACAAGGGTGAATTTGGTCTTGATCCTGGTAAATGGTCTTGGGAAAATGTATTCGAACTGAAACTTCAACTTTCCTCACTTTATAATTTTTGCAAGCTTTAACAACTGCGAACTAAAGTTTACATTCACAGCATTTACTGCCGGCAAATTGACCAGAATTTGTGGTTTGTTTCCCTTTAGCCCTATGCCGACGGCAACGCCGGTTTTAATATATGCAGGCACTCCCGAAAGTGTTAATATATTTCTTGTGTGGCATTCATCGATAAGCCGTTTCAAATTTACGGCTCGCAGTGGTGCAATATATACAATATCGATTTTTTTTGCAGAAATCGCTTGTCGCAAGTTCTCTTTCTCAATATCAATTGTGATTAAGGAAATTGATATATTGTCTATTTCCTTAATTGGGGATTCATTAAACGTTTTTTCGAATTCTTCTTTTACAATCCTGGAGCCTGGAAATTTCGACTGGTAGATAACGGCCAGGACGATGTCATTGCCGACTCGTGATTTCAAGTTTCGGTCAAAAGTGAGAATTTTTAAAAACAAAGGATATTGTATTTTGACCGGCACTGCAATATTCTGAGCAAATGCATCAACAGGCCACAATAAAAAAAGAATACTGACGAGACAAAATTTCCAAATAGCCATTTCTGCTCATCCTATAAAGAGTAACCAAATCGCACGATGAAATTTCTGCCATCCTGTAAAATTGCGGGCTGCAAAAGTTCATAACCGCCCGGCGTTTCGTATGCGACATCAAAAAGATTTCTGATATTAAAAGAAAGCTTAAAATGCCCAAACAATGGTCTTGTTGAAAAATTAATATTTGATAATAGAAACGAATCTGTTTTTGTCCCGTACACCGTGATCCGTTCTGTCTCGTAGCGTAATTCCGGGGCAATATATAGAAAATTGAAGAATTTGATTACAAGTCCCATTTTAAATAAACTGGAAGGTGAATTAGTCAGTTTTTCACCCGTCGCGATATCTTTTGCTTTTTGAAATGTGCAGTTGATATAACCACTCATCCTATTATTAAAGCGTGCGTGGAGTGCCAGTTCCAATCCGTGCGCACATACGTTCCCCGTGTTCTGAAACTGTATCAAAGAATCCGATGGATCAACGATCGTGTCGATTAAACCATTCATTCTATAGTTGTATAGGGACAGCGTTCCCATCAATCCTTCACTCAATCGTTGTTCCCACACGAACTCGATTGTCTTGATTCTTTCGGCATCAAGTCCGAGATTTGGTTTCCAGCCGGCCCACGGATCAACATAATAAACTTCATACAAGTTGGGAACCCTGAACGCTTCACCATAGAGAAACTTCAGGGTCGTTGTTTTAGCAGGATGGTAGACAATTGCGCCCCGCGGGGAAAGGGCCTTGCCCCTGTCCGAATAGTTGTCCCAGCGGATGCCTCCGGTGAAAGACAGATTATCCCTGGCCTGATACTCATCCTGAAGATAAAACGATTGCGTATTATAAGGAAAGTCCTCATCATAATAAGTTTCCCTCGCATCCCAATAACGGTAATTTGCCCGAAGTATTTTCTGGTATTCAGCGCCAGCGATTAGCCTGTTGTTTGAGCGAATGTCCCAGCGAAATTGTAATTCGCTTCCCAGACGTTTGGCGTCATTAGAATCCCAAATATCGTAAGAATACGTCTCCCCATCTTCTTCATCTTCGTATGGGTAGACACCATTATAATAATAATGGTCATAATAGGCACGCAGCATGATATTTTTATCGACACCAATCGAGTGGCTATATTCCAATTGGAGTTGTTGGTTTTCATCCAGAGTTTTTGAATGAGGATTATTGAAAACCACTCCCCAAGCGCCGGTGGGAATTCCCTTTTCACGGGAATTCATAAAGGCCTGCAGTTTAAATTCTTTAAAACTGATTGTTGCACCATAGCGGTAAAATTTATCCCAGTCCAGACCCATGGCCATGCCATTATTCGTGGATGGGTCGTTGTATTCTTTGTAGTACAGGTTCTGGCCCTTAATGTCTGTCCACTGCCCGGACAATACAATTCCAAGTCCGTTGTCAAATTGCTTGCCCACATTTGCTGAGCTGCTTTTTCTGCCATAGCTGCCCGTTTCCACCGAAGCTTGTATACCTTCGAACGTTGTTGAATTTTTTGTAATGACATTGATCACCGCAAACATCGCGCTGGTCCCGTACAATGCCGATCCCGGGCCACGAACAATTTCAACTCGTTCGACATTGCTCAAACTTATCTGAAAATCTGTTCCGATCCCCACGGCGTTATAGAACGGCTCATTCGCCGTTTGACCGTTAATCAAAACTAATATGCGGTCGTTATAATCACACGGCCTGCTAAATCCGCGCACGCCCTGGTAATTATAATCGCGGTCATAACTCGAGTAAAAGCCCTGCACGCCTTGCAAAACATCTTGAATAGTATGATAACCATAGCGCTCAATGTCCTCAGCGGTAATGATCGTTACGGAAGCGGGCGCTTCGCTCGTTGTCTGCTCATACTTTGAGGCCGTGCTAATTTCAGTATTCAGGAGGGCATCCAAAGACAACGCCTCGATATCCTGATCGTTTTGGGCATTTACTTTTTTGTACAGGCCCATAAGCATTGTTATTGAAAACAAAAAAAATAAAATTCTTTTGCAATCCATGTTCTTCCTCTCTTTCTCTTATTCCGTTTTTTGATACGGGAGAAGAATCTAACCTGGTTTTAGATGTCAATAACTATGCCAAATCATTAATCTATGGGGTCTTCGACGCGATGCTGAACATCGACAGATACTCTCGTCGCAATTGTCAAATTTATAAGAGGTTATGTGTCCGATTTTGCTTTGCATTTCCAAGTTGGATAAAATACGTCAAACCGTGACGAGGAATTGTCCTGTAAAAGGGGCAGAAATAATGATGCTTGTGGTACAAGTTATACAAGAGTTTTATTCGTATTTAAATGAAACTTTGCCACAAGGAGGGTGCCCGGAGAGCAGTGTGACGAGTAGAGTGATTCCCGAGTAGCATGTCATTACGAGCGAAGCGATCTCATAGGTGATTTGAAATTGAGTGCCGATGTTTGCAAGATGTTTTGCTCACACCCTCGTTTCTTTTTCTCTTGTATCATCCAGCACGCGCCGCACAATCCCGGGCATTTCGCGCATACTGACAGGTTTGTAAATGCATTTTTTAATGCCTATCTTTTTGGCCTCTCTCGGGTTAATGGAATTGCTGTATCCGGTACACAAAATAATGGGCATGCCGGGGCGGATTTTCCGGACGTTTTTTGCAAGTTCTTTTCCTGTCAGTCCGGGTAGTGTCTGATCGGTGACGATCAAATCGAAATGATCCGGATCAGCGCGGAACAATTCCATCGCTTCAAGACTGTCGGTTTTACCGACAATATCGTAGCCGAGATCGGTAAACCGCATAACTGCTATCTGAACCAGGGCCACCTCGTCATCTATATACAAGATACGTTCCTGCCCGCGGGGAAGGGGTTTATTTTCTTTCTTTTCCCTGGTCTCATCCATAACAAACCGTGGCAAAAACACAGAAAATGTTGTCCCTTTTCCCACCTCGCTCTCGACTGTGATCTGTCCGTTGAGCCCATGAACAATGCCGTGAATAACCGACAATCCCATGCCGGTTCCTTCGCCAACATTTTTGGTTGTGAAAAAAGGATCAAATATCCGGTTCATAATTGACCTTGTGATACCATGTCCGGTATCGCTTACTTTTAATTTGACATAAGAACCTGCCGCCAAACCCTTGTATTGGTTGACGATCTCACTATCCAATTCAATCTCTGAAAGATCGATGCTGAGCCTGCCGCCGTTATCCTGCATGGCATGGGCAGCGTTGGTGCCCAGGTTTAAAACAATCTGTTGAATCTGGACAGGATCAGCTTGGACATAACTGGCTTTATTCGGGATATCCTGCTTGATCTCGATGGTGGTCGGCAGGGAGGCCCTGAGCAGTTTTATTGTCTCTTTCACAATGGGATTTATTTGAACAGGTTTCTTTTCAATTTTATCCAGTCGGCTGAATGTCAGTATCTGTTTCACCAGTTCTTTTGCACGAAAGCTTGCGGCGATCACGTTTTCGAGATTATTATAAATACTGGACTCTTCATCCAGATCATCCATGGTGAGTTCCGTGTAACCAATAATAGCACCGAGAATATTGTTGAAATCATGGGCAATACCGCCGGCCAGGGTTCCTATAGCTTCCATTTTTTGCGCCTGACGCAATTGGGTTTCCAAATTCTTGAGTGTTGTAATATCGAAAAGATAGCCCCGCATTTCGTAGAGTTTGCCTTCCTCATCAAAACTGCCGATGACGTTTTGTATGACATATACCGGTTTGCCATCGGTGCGGCAAAGTTCTATTTCATGATATTCCAGTTTTTTTTCTTTCTCGAGCAAGGAGAGAAAATTCTGACGGTCTTTGCTGTTGGGGTACAGCGATACGGCATTGCTGTCCATTGCTTCATTGACGGATTCGAATCCAAAAATTTGTGCAAAGGCGGGATTGCAAAAAAGAATTTTTCCTTCTGGGGTTGATATGTAATCTCCGGTTAGATCGTCCTCAAAAAATCTGCGGTATTTTTCTTCGGAATCCTGCAGCGCCTGGATAAATATTTTACGTTCGCTAATATCATGAATTGTAGAACGCAGGCCAACAATTTGCCCGCGCTCGCTTTGCAGGATTCGATCTTCAACCATCACGGGGAGGTAAGACCCGTTTTTGCAGATAAACGTCCTTTCGTAACTATTTTCAGAACATTCGGTAACGTGAAGCCTTGTTAAGATTTCCTCCCGGCTCTCTTCTTCGAAAATGAAATCCCAAATGGGCCTACCCAACATTTCATCACGGGAATACCCCAATAAATTGAGTTCAGTGGAATTAACCCGAACAATGTGACCTCGTGTATCAATTTCATGATAACCCACGGGCGCTTCATCGAATAACTGTCGAAATCTTTGTTCACTTTGGCGCAGGGCAATCTCGGTCTCTCTGCGTTCGGTGATGTCGACACCAATGCTAAGCACACCCCTTGGTCTGCCATCATCGTCCCGCAAAATGGTATCTTTCCAGTCGATCAGGCGCTGCGTTCCATCTTTGCAAAGAATCGGATCTTCGTGTGTCGAGGTTTCGGGCATATTTCGCAATATCTTTTTAAAAATCGTCGGGACATCGGGGAAATCGAGCTCGGGTATGAATTTCTCGAACAAGTTCTTTCCCAGCACTTCTTCCTTTGTATAACCGGTCAGTTTTTCTGCATAATGGTTAAATGTACTAATGTCGGCATTTTCATCAACTGTCAGGATTATCGCATTTGCCGATTCAATAAGATTGTCGGAAAACTCTTTCGAAAAACGAAGCGCTTCTTCTGTTTGTTTCATTGCTTCGATGTTGCGTGTGACCGACAGAATATACTCGACACCGTTCAATATCGTGATTTTTGCGGACAGCAGACCTGTAACGATACTGCCGTTTTTCATGCAAAATTTTGCTTCCAGGTTGTTGACAAAACCATTGTGTCTCAGTCCCGAAACCATCCGTTCCCGATCTTGCGGGTTTTCCCAAATATTTATTTCTGATGATGTTTTGCCTACTACTTCCTCACGTGTGTATCCGCTATTGGCGACAAAACCATCGTTTACATCAACGTACAATCCGTCTTCCAATCGACTGATTGTGATGGCATCGGGGCTGGCATGAAACGCCAATCTGAAGCGTTCCTCACTTTCCTGGAACGCTTTTTGGGCATTTATTCGTTCTGTAACATCGGTAAGAAAATTTAAAGTTGCCGGTTTATTGTCCCATGAAAACAAAACAGCATTTAGTTCCACCCATTTCACATCCTCTTTTTTGCCAACAATTCTAAAAATAGTGCCGTCTTTTATTTCTTCTCCGGAGATCGTTCTTTTATGGCGTTCAGCCACTTTGGCCCTGTCCTCAGGGTGGACAAAACTTAGAAAAGGTTTGTCAATCAATTCATCTCTGGTATAATCCAGTAAATCCACACATCTGGGGTTAACATATTTCAAACAATTATCCCGGGCAACAAGGATTGCTTCATTAGCATGTTCTACAACCAGGCGATATTTTTCTTCGCTTTCCGTTAGCTGCACGCCACCAGGCTTTTCCGGTTTTGTTTTGTTTGAATGTTTGTTTCCTACAGGTTTGTTTTTTGAGAGGGTTTTGTTTTTCATGTTAAGACGCTCTTTTAACCACTATAATGCCCAGTTATTAAAATTACGGGGTTTTGTCGATTCTTTGAAAAATTGGAAAGGGTCACTGCCATTTATACTTAAATTAATACCGTCGTGAAAATATAATTGCGTATTGTTTATTTTCAGAGAGTTAGGATTCCACGCCCCGAAGGAGCATTATAAGACAACTCAGGGCATCGCCCTTGGTGATGAAAAGAAACCGATATCAAGCCCTGAAAGGGCGGAATAAAAACGAATAGAATAGATTAAAAATGCCATGCATGTTGAGGCGCAGGCACAAATATGCCGCCCTTTCAGAGTGAATAAAGTAATCATATAAAAATATTTCAAAATTCACTATTTTCGATTGTAATCTCGCTTTAAATTAATTAATTTGCAATATGGTCAAAAACGAAAAAGATATCTATGCCGAAATTGTTTTTCCGATCCCGGTGAACCACCCTTACACTTATATCATTCCCGAACGATTTGTGGAGGATGTCGTTCCGGGCGTGCGCGCGCTGGTGCCATTTGGTCCGAGAAAGACAACCGGATTCATCGTTAACAGAGTGAGCAAAACGGACATCAAGGAACTCAAGGAGATAGAAGAAGTCCTCGATCCGACACCTCTGTTTACTCCTGAGGTTCTGATGCTCGCCAAATGGATTGCCGATTATTATCTTTGCGGATGGGGTGAAGTTCTCAAGGCCGCCTTGCCTGCAGGTATTCATATCGATTCAGAAAAAGTTGTCCGGCTTGTGCGGGATAATCCTCGAGAGCTTTGGGAATCATTGCAACTGCGCGCGCCAAAACAGGCCGAAATCATTCGCGCCCTGATGATACAAAATCCGCTGTCGATGAGTAAACTCAAAAGAAAACTGGGGCCAAATCCTTATACCAGTCTAAAAAGCCTTCGCAAAGCCGGGCACGTGCGCATGGAATTATCCCTGCCAAATGCCAGGGTTCAGAAAAAGTACGAAATAACAGTTCTTCTGTCCGACAAAATGCCCGAGTATAAAATTCGCGAACTGGCGGATTCTGTCCGCAGCAAAGCTCCGAAGCAGGCCGCCTGCCTCGATTACCTTCTCGCTTTTCCGAATCGCATTTTTGCGCGGACGGAACTGGCCAGGGGAGCAAAAGTGAGCAGCAATGTCATAAAAAGTCTGGCTGATCAGGGAATTATTGAACTACAACAAAACGAAGTGTGGCGCGATTATTACAGCGAGATGACCGTCATGCCGCCCAAAATAGTGACGCTTAACATGGATCAAAAAGCCGCTCTCGTTGCAATCCGCAATAAACTTGATGCCCACGAATTTGCGCCCTTTTTATTGCATGGTGTAACCGGAAGCGGCAAAACCCAGGTTTATATTGAAGCGATCCACCATGTTCTTGGCCAGGGGAGATCTGCCATTGTTCTCGTACCTGAAATTGCGTTGACGCCGCAAATCGTCAGCCGGTTTCGTTCACATTTTGGGGAAAAAGTAGCGGTCTTTCACAGCCGCATGTCTCCGGGAGAGCGCTATGATTCGTGGCGAAGAACATGGGAGGGACGTCACAAGATTGTGATCGGGCCGCGCTCGGCGATTTTTGCGCCAATGAAAAATATCGGCCTCATCGTTGTGGATGAGGAACACGAGTTGTCGTATAAACAAACGGATATGACGCCGCGCTACAATGCCCGCGATATTTCTCTGGTCCGCGCCAACATCGACAAGGCAGTCGTTGTGCTCGGCTCGGCCACGCCGGCGGTAGAGTCTTATTATAACGCAAAAATCGGCAAATACCAACTTTTAAAAATGCCCAGCCGCATCGATGATGTTCCCATGCCGGAGATTCAAATTGTGGATATGAAGCGGGAACCCAAAATTATCGGCAGGAAAGCGCCGATCGTTTTTTCCCGTCTTCTCCGACAAAAAATTGATGAAAAACTGTCCAAAGGCGAACAAATCATTATATTTCAAAACCGGCGCGGTTTTGCCACATTTCTTAAATGCAAGGCTTGTGGCTATGTGGCAAAATGCGATAATTGCGATATCACTTTGACGTATCATTTGCGCGGCCATATCCTGAAATGCCATTATTGCGGCCTCACTCGCCGCACTCCCGATGTTTGTCCGAAATGTGGTGGCGCGGATATATTTTTCAAAGGCGTTGGCACCCAGCGAATTGAAGAGGAACTAAAAGAACTGTTCCCCGGTGTAAAGGCAATAAGAATGGATTTGGACACCACGCGCGGCAAAAGAGCGCATGACAAAATTTTGTCGCAGTTTGGTAAAGGCGAGTATCAGGTTTTGTTGGGCACGCAAATGGTGGCCAAGG
>JAADGR010000206.1 GCA_013152225.1 Calditrichota bacterium | reverse complement strand
GCACGAGGCGGCGCAGGCCCTTGCCTTCACTTCCGAAAACGAGTCCCATGGGGCCTTGAAAGTCAGCCTGATCGTAACTTTTTTCTCCGGCCTGGTCAACACCGACAAACCAAAACCCTTCGTCCTTCAATTCCGACATTGTCCGGACAAGATTAGTAACCTGCGCAACCGGTAAAAAAGCCGCTGCCCCGGCCGATGCCTTGACCACAATGGGCGTGATACCAACAGCCTTATCCTTTGGAATAATAATACCATGAATGCCCGCGCCTTCGGCAGAGCGAAGAATCGCACCCAGGTTGTGCGGATCCTGGACACCGTCAAGGATGGCCACTAACGGCGGCTCCCCGCGGCGTTGAGAATTTTTGAGAATATCGTCAATTGAAGTGTATCCCGGCACTTTAATTTCAGCCGCCACACCCTGATGACGATATTGCTCACCGGTTATTTCATCCACCTTTGCACGCAAAACATGCAAAACCGGAATATGCCGTTCTGAAGCAAGAGTAAGAACTTTTTGCACGGCGCTGCCATGTGTATCTTTTGCAATAAAAATTCTATTAACCGGCAATGCCGCGTTCAGCCATTCTATGACAGGATTTCTACCGTAAATAATTTCTTTCATTTTGTTTTCATCTCAAAAACTCCATCCCAGTTCTGCGGTACAGGATGTTTCTTGTAAAATTCACATCTTTCCAGATAGGCTCGTGAAGGGCCGTCTTCCGGCTCAATGACAAGAGCGCGCCGGAAAGCGGCAATGGCCTGGTCCCATTTGCGGGCACGGTAGGCCAGCAGTCCTTGCTTGTATTGATCCGATAAATTCAACTGACTGTTTGTGAGCCGGGAATGACTTTTTGCCAGAACCTCGAAGACTCGCACCGGCTTTGTCTTTCCTTTGACCCGAAGCAAATCCAGTTCGCGCAGGGCAATATCTTTGTCCAAAAGCTCCTTTGTGAATTCACTGATCATGATGTTCGTGCCGTACATTTTATTGGCGCCTTCCAGCCGCGACGCCAGATTCACCGCATCGCCGATCACCGTATAATCAAAGCGCTCCGATCCGCCGATATTCCCTGCGATCATCGGTCCCGTATTAATGCCGATGCGAACATAAAATTCCGGTTTGCCTTTTTCCACCCAATATTTTCGCAGGGAAATTAAAGCATTTTGCATTTCCAGGGCCGCGAGACATGCACGTGTGGCGTGATCACTCTGGTCAAGGGGCACGCCGAAAATCGCCATGATCGCATCGCCTTCATATTTATCCAGATAGCCCTCATATTTCAATACAATCTTTGTCATGGCCGAAAGGTATTCATTAAGCTGTTTGACCAAATCTTCCGGTGAGAGACTTTCAGAGACCGTAGTGAAACTTTTAATATCCGAGAAAAACGCTGTTGCTACGCGGCGTTCTCCCCCAAGTTTTAGCATTTC
Organism: Calditrichota bacterium; assembly: GCA_013152225.1. Taxonomy (GTDB): domain Bacteria; phylum Zhuqueibacterota; class Zhuqueibacteria; order Residuimicrobiales; family Krinioviventaceae; genus Hydrothermomicrobium. Next base: position 3,783 of record JAADGR010000206.1, on the reverse strand, counting down.
CGGCCGGCGAAGCAATTCATCCACAACCGAAGCCGTGAGGTAATGCTGAAACATATTTTTGATGTAGCGTTTGTTTCTTTCTTCATCAACATAGCGATACATAAAAACAAACAAGTAAGAAAAAAAGATCGCCAGGACAGGACGAACCAGTTCCAGCCAATACGCATCAGAGACGAACCAGGCAATGGCAACGTACGCATATCCGGCGGACAAAATCACCGCGAGCAAAGCGCTCTGCCAGGGTTTGAGAAGAATGGCAAGAATGGCGATAAAAATGGCCAAAAGGAGGAAATTTATGATCGAGTACAAAGGAGACTGCCGCGTAATAAATTGCTGCGCCAGGATATTGTAAATAATATTTGCATGAATTTCCACACCGGGAAACGCATCCTGAAAAGGAACCGGACGGATATCCGAAAGTCCTGCGGCAGAAGTACCGACAAGAACAATCCGTCCCTCAAACATTTCCTTCGGCACGCGCTGCATCAGGACGTCGTAATAAGAGATATAGCGGAAAGTTTTAAAGGTACCCTGGTAATTGATGAGCATACGGCTCGCCTCGTCTATGGGAATGCGAAAGGTTTTGTCTTTGCCTGATCCGGGTGGATGAATAACAATCTCTTTGCCGGGGACAACGCTCACATCACTTTGCCTGGCGCTGAGAATGCCGAGCACCATTGAAAGCGACAGCGCCGTGTATTGGCGTCCGGCAAAATTAAGAAACATGGGCATAGTACGAATAACGCTGTCATTGTCGGGAGAAAAATTGGCAAATCCGACACCGGCCGCAGCATTGTAAAGTTCGGTCACTTTGCCGTCCATACGGTCGGCATGTTTGAAATATTTCATGGTTTGCAGATTAAGAGCGAAAGAAAATTTTGCGGCATTAAATCCTTTCGGGGGAGAATGCATGGGGTAAAGGAAAGCATCCGGATCAGCCATTGAGAAAACCATGGAATGAAAAACAATATTCGAATTGGCCGTCGCGTTGATCAATGCCTCATCGGCGCTTTTATTTTTGTCGCGTTCCATGAACAAAACATCAAAACCAATGGCAAGGGCGCCGCCTTGCGTGACATAGTTGATAATTTGTGAATGATATGTTCGCGGCCAGCGACTGAATCGGCCCAGTTTCTCAAGGCTTCGGTTATCAATATCAATAATGATGATGTCGTCGATCGTTGAACCGTGGCGGAGATTGTAAAGATGTTTCAGCCTCTTCATGTAACGCCAGTCCAGAGTTTTGGCTTCAAAATCGTTAAACAAACCGGGCCAGGCAAGATTTGTAATAATAATGATGAGCAAAGCAGAAATCGCCCCCAGAATTGCACCGGTGAAAAGTCTCTGTGAAAATTTCTTATTCATGATACCATTCCTGTTTGGGCTGAAAGCTCAAGTTAAGCCGCTTGCGCCTTTCGTGCCGCTCCATTGCCAGGCGGATAAGTTCATCCAGCAACTGAGGATAGCGAATCCCTGATGCTTCCCATAGCTTGGGGTACATACTAATCTGAGTAAAGCCCGGAATTGTATTGATTTCGTTCAGATAAAAGCGATTGGTTTCCGCATCCAGCAAAAAATCAACCCGGGCCATTCCCTCAACTTCCGTTGCCAAGGCCGCTTTTATTGCCATCAATTGAATGGCCTCATGAATGTCTTTGGGCAGATCAGCGGGAATTTTAAGATCGCTCGCGCCATCCACATACTTGGCATCGTAATCGTAAAACTCATTTGAGGGGATAATCTCACCCGCTACCGATGCTCTGAGCCGGTCATTGCCCAACACACTGACTTCAATTTCCCGGGCATTTTCCACTGCTTTTTCGATCAATACTTTTTTATCATAATTCAAAGCCAGCTTAATGGCGCGAGCAAGCTCCTTCTTAGTATGTGCTTTTGAAATGCCCACACTCGATCCAAGATTGGGCGGTTTGACAAACACCGGCAGACCCAGTCGCTCGACCATCACATTGATCATTTGATTCTGCGACATATTCGCCAATTGGTTGAGCAGCAGCGGGGTTTCACCATGATTGTGATTTTCCTCCCAGTCCGTACCTCGCAGCCATAAAAAATCCACTCCGGGGAGGCCGAATTTGGTACACACCTGCTTTTGCAAAATTTTATCCATGCTTAATGCAGAGCCAAGTACACCGGCACCGACATAAGGAATATCCGCCATTTCAAATACCCCCTGGATGAGGCCGTCTTCTCCAAACGTGCCGTGCAAGACAGGAAAAACCACATCTAATTTTTCAAAAAATTGAGGAAAGCCTGAAATGTTGCTTTCCTTTTCTGTGGGTACGAGATGTTTCACCGAAGGAACCGGCGGCAAAAATACGGACACCACATTTTTCCCTGAATTGTTTTTCAGCTTTTCCATCGCGTCCGCCCCTGTTATCCATTCACCGTTTTTGCCGATTCCGATGGGGACAATTTCGTATTTTGATTTATTCAGCGCATTGATGACCGAAGTGGCCGACACCAACGAGACTTCATGCTCTGCCGACTGTCCGCCGAAAATGATGCCGATGCGCAGTTTTGGGGTCAACGGGGGGTTCTCCTGGCAAGTTAATAAATTTACAGAATCCATTATTTGCTATTTTCTTTGAATTTGTTCACCGCACCAATAATGACAGCACTATTCGTTTGGTTCCGGTCCTTGCTGGTCGGGATTTCTAACTGCCCGCTAATAAATTCACAACAACTTTAACCATCATATCTTTTTCTTCCGGCTTACTTTCAGCAATCATCAACGTCAACGCCACCAGCGCGGCGTCATCAATGACGCGCCGACCATATTTATCATGCAGCATTCCGTTTCGGTCCAAAAACCAGACAAATAAAAAAGCGGCAATGCGTTTGTTACCATCTACAAACGAATGATTTTTGGTCACAAAATAGAGCAGGTGCGCTGCCTTTTCCTCAGCGGAAGGATAAAGTTCTTGTCCGCCAAATGTCTGATACAAAGTCGCCAGAGATCCCTGCAACGACTTGTCCTTTTCCCTGCCGAATAAATCGCCCGCTTTCAGCACTTTTCTTAGCTGTTCGATCACGCCTACGACATTTTCATAAGTGATCGCAAATTTGCTTTTCCTATCCGATGGTTTCAACTGCAAACGTTGATGGTCGTATTGATCGAGCATATCCAGGGCAAAGGAATAAGCAGTAAGAACCTCCAGCAGCAATCCAGCGGCTTCAACAAGTTCGAGAGATTTATTACTTAACACTCTGCCGACCAGCTTCACGCTGCGTTGCAGGTCTTTTAGTTTTTGATTTTCTTCTAACAGCCGTTTTTGATTCAGGGCATAACCATTCACGATATAATCACGCAACACACGGGTTGCCCAGATGCGAAATTGTGTTCCTTGTTTTGATTTTACTCGATATCCAACAGAAATAATAACATCGAGGTTAAAATATTCAATTTCACGTATAATTTCCCGATTACCTTCTCGTTGAACTGTTGCATATTTTGCAACAGTTGAAGGACGATCTAATTCACCTTCTACAAAGATATTGCGAATATGCCTGGATATGACCGATTTATCACGTTGAAAGAGAGTGGACATCTGATTTAAATTCAACCAAACGGTTTCTTCCTTCAACCGGACTTTTATCTGTGTTTTGCCGTCATCCGTTTGATAAATCACTATTTTATTCTGTTCATTCATAAGAATAACCCGGCACTAAAATGGAACACGCTTGGAAATTCGGCAACCAGCGGATTTCTTAAATTTACTCTACAAGTAACCGACAACAGGCTGGGAGGGAAACACTGAAATC
>JAADGR010000180.1 GCA_013152225.1 Calditrichota bacterium | reverse complement strand
ACTAACTCCTGGGAAGCGCTTCCTACTTCGTAACCATTGATGCTTAGCGATATGTAATTGCCGTCTCTTACTAATGCCAGATGCGCCCAAACGCCTATCTCAAGCTCGGTATCGCTATCCATATTTACCCATTCCATCGCACCGCCGTCCGTACCATCATCATAGCCGAATCCCAAAAAGGAAGTCACCGCTACATGATTATCATCGGAACCCTTGAATACCTTTATACCGCCACGCATCTGTTCCTTCTTCGGCGCATTCCAGATCTTTTTTTCAAGATACATAATGGAACTTTGCCTCGAGGTATCGATCGCATTGATCTTCACCCACGCCTCAAACGTAAACTGCTGACCAAACGTTACCAGGGAATTACTAACCAAAATGCTTTTTTCAGTTTCCATATTGTCAAACTGAATTGCGCTCTCTCCACTGGGATAAGTCTGCCAACTCGCATGAGCCATATCCGACATCGTTCCGCCCACATTACCCAGGGCATCACCCACTGTTAATCCTTCTCCCTCTTGCAAATCCCACTGCAGAGCACTTTGAGCATAGACAAATGAAGTTGCTACTACAACGAGCACAAACGCTAACAACAGTCTTGATTTCAACATTTCCATCCTCCATTACTAATGATTAATGCACTAAAACGATTAATTAGAAATGACCATCGAAACAAACCACCTCCTTATGTTTTTTTATTTTCAGCAACTTATATTATTAGTACATGTACTGTACTATAATAATATAAGAACTACTATTATCTTTGTCAAGTCTTAAATAAGTTTTTTTATAAGAAATTAAATTATCTTTAATTTATTATATTTTAATTGGTTTAATGGATTTATCGTAATGACATAATATTATTTTCTTGTTATTTTGGATATATTTTATTATATATTATCTACAATGTGTACTATTAAAAGAGATGTATGATAAATTATTGACCTGCATAAATAATATTTCAGAGGGAAGAAATATCGTGACAAAAGCAACAGTTAAAAAGGCAGCGCCAAGACTTATACGACAAATTAATCGGGCATCGATACTCGAAATTATCAAGAACGAGGGACCTATTTCCCGGGCCGAAATTGCCAGAAGAACTAAATTTAGTAAAGTGACTGTATCGAGCATTATGCGCAATTTACTGGAAGAACATCTGGTTCGAGAAGAATTGACACGGACTTCTTTACGCGGTGTAAATCCCATTCTTTACTCATTAAATCGCAAAGACAATTTTACTGGAGCAATTAGTATTGATTCAACACATACCACTATTGCAATTGTTAATATTGAATCTAAAATTATAGCCCAGGATACCTTCCCCACATTAACAAACAATAGCGAAAAATTTATTAACCACTGTATTGATCGCCTCGAGGGCCTTAAACAGAAAACGAATACTCAGAAATTGGTAGGCATAGGAGTCAGCATTCCGGGAACACTTAATTTTCAACGAACGGAACTCGTTCATTCCATCGATCTGGATTGGCACCATGTCCCGCTAATGGAAATTTTAAAAGGAAGAATTAAGGAACAAGTCGTCATTGAAAATGATACGCGATGCGCTGCATTGGCTGAATGGACATTTTCTCCAAATCAAGCTATCAGGGATGCTGATATTTTTATTTTTATTGAATATGGCGTTGCCTGTAATTTTAAATTCGATAACAGGCTTTGTACCGGTCGACATAATTTAGCAGGTGAATTTGGACATTTCATTATTAATTCGGCGGATGAGGCGGATGAATTTGATAATATAGGATATTTGAAAAATTATCTTTCTAATCGAGCAACAGTACAATACTATAATCAATTGACAAAAGAATCACATAATGGTAATATCGACCAGGAAATGGAATGGATTCTTCGTCAGGTACGGATGCAACAACCGGAAGCAGTGCAAACTATTTCACGATTCATCAAGTACCTTGCAATAGGCATCGCAAATATGATAAACTTTTTTGATCCGAATGGAATTATAATTTACAGCAAGATTAATAAAATATGGGATATTGTTCATGAGGATCTAATGAAAAATATTCTAAAATATACTTTACATCGCGACGAGGAACTCTTTTCTTTGTATCCCTCCTCACTGAATGATGAGGCTCCCATTATTGGCGCTGCAACTTTAATCTTAAGACATCTCTTTAAATACCCCAGACTGCCGCTTTGAAGAGATGCCTGAAACTTTATGATCACCAGCTAATTCATCGCTACAGCACAGGCACAAAAAAGGCCTGTAACACCTATCAATATAAGTAATTACAAGCCATTATACAGTCGGGGCGAGAGGATTTGAACCTCCGACCCCTTGACCCCCAGTCAAGTGCGCTAACCGGACTGCGCTACGCCCCGAACATTTTCATCCTTTTTCTGATCCAGTATATCGAGCATTTCCGAAAGTTCTTTGCGAATATGTTCAAGAAGATCATCTCGCTTTAATTCAATTAATGAGAGCTGAAGGCTCGGATCACTTTCCTTTCGGAGTTTCCGTAACCTTTGTCTCGCGCCTTCGATGGTATATTTTTCCTGGTACAAAAGACGCTTGATTAAAAATACGAACCGAATGTCACTTTTTCTATAAATGCGATTTCCGGCACGATTCTTCGCCGGCCGCAATTCAGTAAATTCTGTTTCCCAGTATCGAAGCACATATTGCTTCAGCCCCGTGATTCTGCTCACTTCGGCGATGGAGTAGTAAAGTCGCTTGATTGCTTTGTCTTCCATCCGGCCTCGCAATTGAGATTTATTCTCGAAATTACGATCAAAAAATAATGATAATTGCTTCAAGAATCAAGTTTTATTTTTTTGTTTTTAAACCTTGTTTAACAACAACCGTACCGTCGGAACAAAGATCAATGAACCTTTGCAAGGTGCGGTATGCCCTCATGTTTTTTAAATAGATTTTCTGCTCAAAAATCTTCAATGAATCCAAAAGATACAGGCCAATTCTTGGAACTGCAAATTTCTCCGGTACATGAGTTATTTTCTTTCCCATCACAACACCGGCTTGATAGCCATGTTTGGCGCTTGCTTCACAAACACGCCTGTTTGCATTTCCAAAGGGATAAGAAATGACATGTACCGGCGAGTTTAACCTTCTTTCCAACAGCATTTTTGAAGCATCGAGTTCATAATCCAGTTCGCGATTGTCCAACCTTGTCAGATCACGATGTGACATGCTGTGGGAGCCGATTTCCCAACCGGCGTCGTGCATTTCTTTAATGTCGTGCCAACCCAAATGATCGAATTTAAGCCAGCCAATGTTCACGTCCCATGTATTTCTTTGACCAACAAAGCCGGGAATGACAAATAAAGTTGCTTTTATACCGAATTGCTTTAAAATCTTAAATGCGTAATCGTAAATTGATTTATATCCGTCATCAAAAGTAATTGCGATGTGCTTTGAATGATCATTTTCATAAGAAAGATATTCTGAAATTGTCTGAAAAGTGAAGCCTCGATTCAAGGCAAATTCGATCTGCCGTCTAAACTGCTTTGGCGTAACTCGGGTGATACCCCAATCAAAGCGAGTATCCACCATGTGATAAGCAAGGACGCTCAAGACTCTAATTCTGGCACGATATCTTTCAACGGTGTAAACGGAATATCAAAAGCATCGGAAACGCCTTTAAAAGTGATTTTTCCGTCCAAAATATTTACACCTTTTTGAATGTCAGCATTGTCAACAACGGCTTTCACCCAGCCTTTGTTTGCAATCTCGATTGCATAGTATAAAGTAGCATTCGTTAAGCCTATGGTTGATGTCATCGGGACTGCGCCGGGCATATTTGCAACGCCATAGTGGATAATGCCATCAACAACATAAGTGGGATATTCGTGCGTTGTTGGCTTTATCGTCTCTACGCAACCACCCTGATCAACCGCGACATCGACAATAACAGCGCCGGGTTTCATTAATTTAAGCATATCGCGTGTGATCAAGTGCGGCGCTTTTGCACCGGCGATGAGTACTGCACCAATAACGAGGTCTGCCTGTGCAATTGCTCCTCTTATTGTGTATGGGCTGGATTTTACCGTGCACACATTTTTGGACATCACGTCATCGAGATAGCGCATTCTGTCGAGGTCGAGATCAAGAATTGTCACATTTGCACCCATTCCCGCAGCAATCTTTGCGGCGTTATAACCCACAATGCCACCGCCAAGGATGACCACATTTGCCGGCTTTACTCCGGGAATTCCTCCGAGAAGCAGTCCTCTCCCGCCAAGCAATTTTTCAAGATATTTTGCCCCTTCCTGAACAGCCATGCGACCGGCAACTTCGCTCATGGGAGTGAGCAATGGCAAATCGCCATTTTCTTTTTCAACTGTCTCATAGGCAATACATACGGCCTGGCTGGCCATCATGGCTTCTGTCAATTCTTTCGAAGCTGCGAAATGGAAATAGGTGAATACAATCTGGCCTTTGCGGATCAGAGCATATTCTTTGGCCAACGGTTCTTTGACTTTCATGATCATGTCAGCTCTTTGGAAAATTTCAGCCGGCGTATCTACAATCTCTGCGCCCGCGTCCGTGTAATCCTTATCGGTAAAGCCGCTTCCAAGCCCACCATTTTTTTCGACGAGAACTGTGTGTCCATTATGCACAAGAAGTTCAACACCTCCAGGAACGACGGCAATACGATTTTCATTCGCCTTTATTTCATTGGGAACGCCAATTATCATGATGCCCTCCACATTAATATTAAAATTGATTGGGTTACATGGGTTTTAATATGATGGTACAAAATTGTGAATCATCAAAATATTGCTGCGCTAAATTTGTTATTTCATCTGATGTCACATTTTTTATTTTAGTCAATACTTCTTTCAAAGTCAAGTGCGGACTGGAATAATACTCGTTTTCGCCGATTTTCCTCATCCTTCGCGCACTGCTTTCCAGTCCCAAAAGGATGTTCCCCTTGACCTGCGATTTAACCCTGTCCAACTCGTCTTTTGATACGCCATGATTCGCGAGTTTTAGCAGTTCTTTGCGCAATAATTCGATTGCATCATCCGCTTTGTCCTCGGAGCAAGCCATATAAGTACCCCAAACGCCTGCGTCCCTCAGTAAATCCGTAAAGCTATAAACAGAGTAGGCGAAACCATATTTTTCGCGAATGTCCTGAAAAAGTCGTGAACTCATTCCGCCTCCAAGCAAAACATCCATTAAGGCTATAGGATATTTGCGTTCATCGTTAAACCCGAATGTTCTGACACCGAGGCAGATATGGGCCTGTTGAAGACCATTGACCTGAATATTATGAAGCCCTTTTGCCGGCTTTGGCAGATCGGCATTCCGATATCCCGGCGAATTATTTGACACAGTAGAAATGTTTTTTAAAACAAGATCAACAAATTCCTGATGGTCAACATTACCTGCGGCTGAAAAGATGAGATGGTTTGGGGTATAAAAGTTTTCACGATAAATTGCGAGATCATTGCGGGAAAATGATTGCACATTTTCTTTGGACCCGTAAATAAAATATCCCAGAGGGTGATCCGGAAACATTTTCTGATAAAAAAGATCCATGAGCAATTCCTCAGGATCTTCCTGGGCATGATTTATCTCTGCAATAACAACATTTTTTTCAAGCTCCATATCGTTTTTATCAAAACGCGGATTCTGTATCAGGTCAGATAAAACATCTATGGCAATATCCGTATTTTCATCCAGCACTTGTGCCGAGTAAACGCTGAATTCTTTTCCGGTGGAACCGTTAATGCTTCCTCCCAAAGATTCCAGGCTACAGGCAATTTCCATCGCACTTTTTGTTTTCGTGCCTTTAAAAAGCAGATGCTCAAGAAAATGTGAAATACCGTTGTTGCTTGTTGTTTCGTCGATTGTCCCTGCTTCAACCCAAACACCGATTGATACAGAGCGAACAAATGGCATCCGTTCGGTTACGATACGAATGCCATTTTCTAATTCAGTCCTCCGGACCAGAGAATCCATTTTCATTTATTTTTTATTCATCAGTTAGTAATACCTTCCGGCTCAGATCGAGCTTTCCGTCCCGTTCTACTTTTAGCAATTTCACCCGAACTTTATCGCCAACGTTGAGTACATCCTCAACCTTGTTAACGCGATGGTTCTCAATCTGGGAAATATGCAGCAAGCCTTCTTTACCGGGCAGGATTTCGACAAACGCTCCAAAGTTCATGATTTTTTTAACAGTCCCTTCATAAACCTTGCCTGCTTCGGGCGCCTCTGTAAGAGCTTTTACCATTTCCATTGCTTTTTCCGCTGACTCGGATTCAACAGAAGCGATTGTCACTGTTCCGTCGTCATCGATATTTACTGTCGCACCGCTGCTTTCGGTGATGCCACGTATTGTTTTTCCACCTGGTCCAATCACAGCGCCAATGGCGTCCTGAGGAATCTTTAAAGTATGAATCCTCGGAGCATGAATTGAAATATCGTCACGAGGGGCAGAAATTGCTGCGTCCATTTTGTCCAGGATAAACATGCGTGCTTTTTTCGCCCTGGCCAAAGCTTCGCTCATAATTTCCGGGGAAATACCTTTGACCTTGATGTCCATCTGGAATGCAGTGATACCCTCGCGATTCCCGGCAACTTTAAAGTCCATGTCGCCCATGTGGTCCTCGTCACCAAGAATATCGGTAAGCACAGCAACCTTGTCATCCTCTTTAATGAGTCCCATGGCAATTCCGGCGATATGTGCTTTTAGGGGAACGCCTGCATCCATAAGAGAAAGCGAGCCGGCACAAACAGTAGCCATGGACGAAGAGCCGTTGGATTCCAATACATCGGAAACAACCCTGATCGTGTACGGAAAAACGGCATCCGAAGGAATAACCGGTTTGATGGCACGTTCTGCCAGGTTACCATGGCCGATTTCGCGTCGACTTGTTCCACGTATGGGTTTCACTTCGCCGGTACAAAAGGGTGGAAAATTATAATGCAGCATATAATTTTTCCAAAACTCACCTTCTAAACCTTCGACCATTTGCTCATCGACTTTGGTTCCAAGAGTTGTTGCAACAAGAGCCTGTGTTTGTCCTCTGGTAAAAACAGCAGAACCATGCGCTCGCGGCAAAACGCCCACTTCGATGGTAATTTCACGAATGTCATCCGGGCCTCGACCGTCCAGTCTTTTGTTTTCTTCAAGAATCATTTTTCTGACGATCACTTTTTCCCAATCATGGATAATTCCCTTGATTGCAGATTCCTGCTCAGGAAAATTCTCTTGCAATTGTTGCAAAACATCCTCCTGAATTTCCTTTATGGCTTTCCGTCGATCCTCTTTAACCGTTATATTGAGACTGGTTTCCAGGCGATCACCAACAATTTCCTTAACGGCTTCTTCAAGCGCAGTAATATCTTCCGCTTCCGGAACTTCTATTTTTGGTTTTGATACTTCAGCCAGCATTTCCTTTTGCAGTTGAATTAACTTGCGAATTTCCACCTGACCAAAAGACAATGCGTCAATCATTTCTTCTTCTGAAATTTCATTTCCTTCACCTTCCACCATAAGAATAGATTCTTCGGAAGCTGCGATAACAAGATCGATATCACTTTCAGCCCTTTCGGAAAAAGTGGGATTAATGACGAATTCGCCATCGACCCGCCCAACGCGCGCTCCGGCAATCGGACCCTCGAAGGGGATGTCGGAAAGCGAGAGCGCTATTGAAGCGCCGGTGATGCCGAGAACATCGGCATCATTTTCTTTATCGGCAGATAGAATTAAGACGATAACCTGCACTTCATTCTTGAACTCTTTTGGGAAGAGCGGTCGAATGGGCCTGTCGATTAACCGTGCACTCAAAATTTCCGTTTCCGACGGTCTTCCTTCACGCTTGAAAAATCCGCCCGGAATTTTTCCTGCAGCATAGGCTTTTTCACGATACTCAACAGAAAGAGGAAAAAAATCGATTCCTTCACGAGGGCTGCCAGAAGTCGTCGCTGTTGCGAGCACTACCGTTTCCCCGAATTGAACCCAAGCTGAACCACCCGCCTGTTTTGCAAGTTTTCCTGTTTCGATGATAAATTGTTGTCCATGAAGCTCTATTTGCTTTCTATGAACCATTATTCCTCCATATCTCGGAATTCACTGAAAATTACCTCAGTTCGCCCCGTGTATTAATAATGAACACAAATAGAAACGTGTTCTATTTGCCGGACGACGCGTCCGTTTTTTTCTGAACCTTTTTTGGTTCTTCGCTTATTTCTTTTAAATTTATTTTCAATTCTTTTAAAATGCTGTCTTTGACCAAATAAACCGACTTTGAATCACCGGTCTTAAGATAAACCTGCTTATCCCCATGTTTCTTACCAACAAGGATTTCGCTCAAAAGTTTACCTTTGCTGTATAATCTTCCGATAACCTGCGGTTTCGCCAAGCCATAACGAGCCAATGATTTCGGTGCATCGCTCACAAATCCCTCTGCCTTTAAATTTGCAACCGCAGAGGCTATCGGCGTAATCTTCCAATTTTTCGCTTTGCGCTGAACGGGTTGCTTAATGAACCATTGATTGGCTGTATCCTTTTTGCAGGCAATGGTTGTATTGGAAATCTCTATCTGCAAACTATCCACTGCAGAGGAGACAAAATCTGCCAGTTTTTTATTCCTCAATTTTGTAAAATTGGGAATCATGACATTAACGAAAGAAGAATCCACAAGAAAAACGGGCTTTCTGGAATCATCTCTGGCGTAGTATTTTCCATCATGTTTTTTGCCAATCAGCAATGTTTTTTTTGCCCTGTTTTCGCCAAGGAAAAGCTCGACTGTGGCTGCCGGTTTGGCCAGACCATATTTTCCCACATTTTTCGGGTTCTCATCGACATATTCTTTGACACGCGCAGAAAGCAGTCGATTGACAATTTTGTTGACTTGCGAAGCATCTGCATTTAATTTTATCGGTTTTGCGAGTTTCCATTTCGAACCGTCTTTTTCCAGACTAAAAAATCCATTTCTATTTTTAAAGTCAATGGATTTGACCTCTTTTTTCTCAAACCCCAAAACCCTCTTATTTCTCAAATCAAAAAGCTTCTTTTCGACGCTCGATTGCAAACTCGTTGTTGTTAAAAATACATCGGGCGAACCGGATTTTCTGGCAAAGATAAAAGACCCTGTCGGACTTTTATCTCCAATAAATAATGTATCTGATGCCCCGTCATGAACGATGATCATCGTGCCCTTGGGGGGCTTTAATCCGAATTGCGGATAATCGTTCGGATCGGATGAAACGACTCGTTCGGTTTTCGCCCAATTGAACATGTTTACAATCGCATCAATTGAACTTTTCTCACCCTCTGTCTTTATCGGCGCTACTATTTTCCATTCGCTGCTGTCTTTAACGACATGAATGCCGCTTGGCTCAAGATATATTTCGCTGATTTTATTTTTATCAACGTTGAAAAGTTTTTCTTCAATTTTCTTCTCTTCATCTTTTTTCTTGTCCTGCTTATTTAAAAGCATAACACCGGCAACGCCGATAACAAAGACCAGGGCCAACATGAGCGTTGTTTTGAATTTCATACGACTCCCTACTCCCTGTTTTTATCAAATTCTATTAACAAGAACAGGGCTTCAAAGGTGAAGCCCTGTTTATGATTTATTTTCTTTTCTTGTAAACAACAATCCCTAATGCAAAAATAACTAGCGGCAATAAAATGACGCCCAAATACAGAATCACTTTTGATTGCTTTTGTGTCAGGCTCAGACGACGATCTTCCGGGTTCCGGGCACGAACGGAAATGAGATCTTCCTCTTCCGCCAGCCAGTTCATTGTATTCATAAACAAGCCGCCGTTTCCCTGATTTTGAAAATATCCGTTGCTGGCAAAATCCGAATCTCCAAAAACTGCAATTCGGGTTTTCACTTGTCCCGCACCCAAATTATATTTGTTTTGCTTTTTCATTGGGTTTGTCGCAGTTTTTTCGGCTATGGTCAAAACAGAAACCGGACCTTTCAAGTCCTTGCCTTTATCGAATCCAACGCGACCGTCTGTTATAGGACTCGTTTCACCCCAGCTACTCGCGCTGGTTTTTGCAACTTCGGTCACCGTAATTCCGCTCGGTACATTTTCTGCCTTGGAAATAGAACGCGCTTCCGGAAAAAATGTCATCAAACCAAAGTCTTTGGTGATGTCACATTTTTCATATTTTGAGACAATCGGAATTGTGGGACCAGCGCCAAACAACTGGCCGATTCCCGAAGCATCCACAATCAAATCGTTATCGACTTTGATGCCCCATTTTTTCAGAAAATTACCATACCCGGCCGGACTTTCAGGATCGAGCATGAATAAAACTTTTCCGCCGCGCTCAAGGTATTTTTCCACTTTATCCGCTTCAGGCTTTAGAAAATCTGTTTGCGGACCAGCAACAATCAAGAGTGCACAATCTGCGGGAATCGAATCCGGCGGCTCGGTGAGCAAAATCTTGGCAACCTGATAACTTTGGTCTTCCATTGCAGTTTTCATTTTGCTCAAACCGGATTTATCGTTGCTGTCGAAATCCTTTTCACCGTGTCCGGTAGTGAAATAAATCTTTTTAACGCCCGCGCGCGTAACTTTGATGAGCGCATTTGTAATGTCTTCCTCGGTAGATTTCATCACTTTTTCAGATTTACCATCACTCTCAATCAGGATAGTACCGTAGCTTTTAATTCCATTTTTCTTTGCCAGCCCCGGTTTTTTATCCGGATCAACTAATTCAAAGCTAAAGCGCGGTGAATAGTGAGCATATTCTGTTAACAACTCTTTTGCCTGTCTTTCTTCTCCGGATTTGTAAAACCCAATGACTTGTACATCCTGATCGAGATTTTTTAATACCTTTCGGGTTTGATCCGCAAGGCTGTACTGTTTTGCCGATGTGGTATCATATCGCAATGTGAACCTGTTGAATATGATATTAATAACGACCAGTATGCCGAAAATAAAAATGATCATCAGCGCCGCATTACTGCCAAATTTTGCGGAACGGCTGCTCAAATTCGTTTTTATTTCGTTGAATTGGAGCACAACATAAGCCAATAACAAAACAACTCCAACGATCATGATAATCGCCGTGACGGTTGTCATAATTGCATTGACAGAGTAAACGATTGCTCCGATAAGTAGCAGAGCCAGGCCAAAAAGGCCACCATAGTTTGCATATTTTTTCATCATCTGCCCCTCCATCTTGATGACTCTATTGAGACAAATGAAAGGAATAATCCCATTGTAATGAAACTTAAATAATAAACGATGTGCTTTGTGTCCAGAACACCCTTTGCAAAGTCTTCAAAATGTTCAATAAGCGAGAAGCTGGACAGTACATGTCCCAGGCCGGGGCTAACCATAGCGGAGACCCAGCCGATAGCCCAGAAAAACAAGATGAAGACAAATGTACTGGCAGCAGCAATAATCTGGTTATCCGTCAGGGTCGAGAAAAAGACTCCAAAAGCGATATAGCTTGAACCAAGCAAAAAGAGTCCCAAATAACCCGTCAAAACCGGACCCAACTCAGGATTACCATAGATGAAAAGAAGAATCATGTAAACGCTTGTGAATGCCAGCATCGCCAGAAAAAGCGTCACTGCAGCAGAAAACTTGCCCAGGATCGACTGCAGATTGGTTATTGGTGATGTCATGAGCAATTCGATAGTCCCTGTTTTCTTTTCATCGGAATAAAGCCGCATGGTTATCATGGGCAGAAAAAAGGACATGAAAAGGCTCATGTTCTGGAAAAGGTTTCGTATCGCCATTACGTTCACGTTTAGTTTCGGCGGCGCCATACGATAGTATTGCGCCTGCATATCTGCACGCATGCAATATTGAACAAAACTTGTTACAATCAGGTAGTAAAAAACTCCTGTTATCAATAAAAAGAGGCCAATTATGATGTACGCAATTGGAGATGAGAAATATGATTTGAC
Organism: Calditrichota bacterium; assembly: GCA_013152225.1. GTDB lineage: Bacteria > Zhuqueibacterota > Zhuqueibacteria > Residuimicrobiales > Krinioviventaceae > Hydrothermomicrobium. The sequence goes on along the minus strand of JAADGR010000180.1, from coordinate 8,012 downwards.
CTCTCTGTTGTAAATGGCCAAAAATTTTCTCATTGGACTGGTTCCTCCTCTTTTGTCGTTAAATGCAGGAAAACATCTTCGAGGCTCATCCCCTCGGGTGTTAACTCATAAAGGTTCCATCCATTTTCAATTATGGATTTCACCAGCACAGGACGTATTTCTTCTTTGCCCTGTCCTTCAACCAGCAAAGTTGACAGCTTTTTCTCGCCCGGGGCGTTTGCAGGTATAACCTTTTTAATGCCCGGTAAAGAACGAAGCTTCTCCTCCACTTGGTCACGGGGAGCATCGACAACAACTTTGAAACGCATGGACCCTGATAATTTTTTCGTCAGATTGTCCGGTGAGTCTTCTGCTACCACTTTTCCCTTGTCGATAATGACGACCCTTTCGCATGTCATGCTTACTTCTGGCAAGATATGCGTGCTGAGGATGATGGTGTGGTCACCGGCAAGGCTTTTAATGAGTTCCCGCACTTCGATGATTTGTTTTGGATCCAGTCCAACGGTTGGCTCATCAAGAATGAGCACGTCCGGATTATGAACCAGGGCTTGTGCAAGCCCAACACGCTGTTTGTACCCTTTGGAAAGCGTTTTGATGACGCGATTGTCGACATTGGTCGTGCCGGTTTTGCCAAGCGCCTCATCAACGGCCTTTTTCCGATTTTTGGGTTCAACTTGTTTAATTTTCGCAACAAAGTCCAAATAATCACGAACGCGCATCTCCTGATAGAGAGGCGGATTCTCCGGAAGATAGCCAATTCTCTTGCGCACTTCCATAGACTGATCGTGAACATCAAACCCTGCTACTTTGGCGGTACCTTTTGTTGCCGGCAGATACGTTGTCAACACACGCATCGTGGTTGTTTTACCTGCCGCATTCGGGCCTAAAAAACCAAGGATCTCTCCCTTTGCAACTTCAAAGGAGACATCATTTACCGCCATAACCCGACCGAAATAACGTGTTACATTTTGTACTTCGATCATTTTTCTTAACCTCCTGTTGCTACCTTATCGGTAGTGGTATAGGTCATTTGGCAGTTGTTTTCTGGCGCGGGATTGGGAAATCCCAAGTCAGTGAATTATTCCCACGCCATGAATTTTTTTCACCCAAATGTCGTACTGCATTGACTGTTGTAGTGCGGCATCGGTGGAAATATACTACTGCATTGATGCAATAAATACTTTGCTTACCTTCTTAACCCAAGTTCCTTGATGAGTGATCGGTATCGCCCAATATCTTTGGACTTGATATAATCCAAAAGCCTTCTTCTCTTGCCGACCATTTTCAACAATCCGCGCCTGGAATGAAAATCTTTGGAATGGGATTTGAAATGTCCCGTAAGATCGCTAATACGGGCAGTCAAAATCGCTATTTGCGCCTCTGTACTTCCGGTATTTTTCGAATCCTGGCCATATCTTTCAACGAGCTCGGTTTTTTGCTCTTTTGTTACCGGCATTTAAACCTCCAAAATTAGCCTTTTACCTGCGTCAATATTTTTAATGATTTTTGTTTATCTGCTTCGATTTGATCGACCAGTTCTTCCGTCGAATCAAATCTGGCATCTTTTCGAATAAATGAAACAAAGGAAAGCTCAACTTCTTTCTCATATAAATTTTCCTGAAAATCGTCTGTAATATGAACCTCTATCACTTTGTGCTTAAGATTAAAAGTCGGACGATTTCCAATATATGTAACAGAACCGTAAACATTTTCATCGATCTTTATGCGAGTTGCATAGATTCCAATTTTTGGAACAAGCTTGTTTTCAGACATGGGTTGAATATTTGCGGTGGGAAATCCAAGATCGCGTCCTCTGCCGTGCCCGGAAACCACTTTACCGCGAATAGAATACTGCCGTCCTAAAAAAACATTCGCCTGTGAGACGCTAGCATCCTGCAAAAGGTTTCTAATTTTTGTGCTGCTGACTATTTGTCCGTCTAATAATAACGGATCGACAGCGTCGACTTTAAAATCATTTCCCTTGCTCATATCGACAAGCAGATCAAAATTACCGGCCCGGTTACGACCGAAAGCATGATCATGGCCGATAATAAAATGTTTCATGTATAATTTTTCAATCAATATCTTGCGTACAAATTCTTCGGGAGAGAGTGAAGCGAGCGCCGGAGTAAACTGCAGAACAATCAGTCTGTCCAGACCAAGATTTCTCAAGATATCGATTTTCTCATCCCTGGTAGTTAGAAACTTAATCTGCGGTTTATCCTTCTTCATCAGCACGAGTTGAGGATGTGGTTCAAATGTTACAAGAGTTGAAAGTGCCCCTCTGCTTTTGGCAACGGTCTTTACTTCCTCTATGATTTTTTGATGGCCGCGGTGAATGCCGTCAAAAGTTCCCACTGTGAGAACGCTTTCGTCCGATGCCTGAAAACTGTCAATGTCTGAAATGATTTCCATTAAATTCTGTTTTAAAACTTTTCAAATCGTTCACTTGCAGTGAAGATTGAATTTTATATTCACCAATTCGAATTCGGGTTAATTTTCTTAAATAGCCCACTGTATTTAGTTTTAAAGAAATATCCCTTGCAAGAGACCTTATGTACGTTCCTTTTGAGCATACAACACGAAATTGGACGATCGAGTCACGATAATCAAGTATTTCAATTTCATAGATTCGGACTTGCCGGGTTTTAATCGTTATTTCATCTCCGGCTCTTGCAAGCTGATACGATCGCTTTCCTCTAATTTTAACAGCCGAGAATATCGGCGGAACTTGTTCAATTTCGCCCTCAAAACTTTTGATACTCTCTGCAATTTTTTGAAGGTCAAACGACGGCACTTTAGCAATTTTATTTACTTTGCCTGAAATATCGAGAGAATCAGTCTCTACCCCCAATTGAAGAGTTGCGACGTATTCCTTTTCATAATTCATCAATTCGGCAATTCTTTTCGTTGCTTTGCCGATACAAACCAAAAGCACCCCATTCGCAAATGGATCGAGCGTTCCTGCATGACCGACCTTAACGGCATTCACTTCCCTTTTAATGCGGCGAACCACATCGAATGATGTCCAGCCAATCGGTTTTGAAATATTTAAAATCAGCCCCGAACTTTTGTTGTCGCTTTCCGGCAAATTCACATCGCAATGCAAGTATTACAAAGAACTTTTTTCTTGTTTGATTTTCTGCAATAGCTGTTCAATGTGATCAGCATACGCAGCGGAATCATCATAAAAGAATTCCAGGCTGGGCACTAATCGAAGATTGATTCTGTGTCCGACCTGACTTCTGATATATTTAAGTGAACGATCGAGCGCATTTTTAGCCTGGCTTCGATTTTTTTCTTCGCCCAGAACGCTGTAATATATCTTGGCATACTTTAAATCACTCGAAAGCCTGACCTTGGTAATGGTCAAAAAACCAATATCCGGGTCTTTTATTTCATGCAGAATGATCTGGCTTACTTCTTCTTTAATCAGCGCAGCCACTCTGTCTGCACGTTTGTAATTCATCATATAATTTCTGTACTGTGATCTATGATTTCTACATCGTTGTTATTTTCTACCAGGTTCATAATCTGAGACAAGGCCTGATCAATAAAACGGCGTTCATTTGCGACAATTGAGATTCCCAAAATCGAACGCTGCCACTTTTCATTATAATCAACCTCAGCGATCGATACATTGAATTTGTTTTGAATGCGTTTTTTTAAACTTTTCAAAACAATCCGCTTCGATTTCAAAGAATGACTCGCCGGGATGTGCAACTCGATCTGACAGATTCCAACCAACATGCCAATTTATTCTAGAGTTCGTTTTGTCTCCACAATCTTGTAGGCTTCGATAACATCATTTATTTTTATATCATCATACCTTTCCAGGCTGATGCCGCACTCAAATCCTGCGGAGACTTCTTTCACATCATCTTTAAATCTCTTCAAAGATGCTATTTTGCCGTCATGGATGAGCCTGTCCTCGTGGTATAGTTTTATTTTATCGTTTCTGCTAACTGTACCCGAAACTACATGACATCCGGCAATGACGCCGACCTTGGGTACCTTGAAAATTTCGCGTACTTCGATGGTAGCAACCAATTCTTCAGAAAGAGTTGGCTCTAAAAATCCTTCCAGAGCTGATTTTACATCTTCAACAATATCATAAATAACATTGTAGGATCGAATGTCGGCCTCTTCTTTGGCAGCAAGGGCACGCGCATTTGTTGTCGGCCGGACATTGAAACCAATAATAATTGCACCGGAAGCTGAGGCGAGCAGAACATCAGATTCTGAAATCGCTCCCACACCTTTGTGTATAATACTGACGCCAACTTCATCTGTCTTGAGATTAAGCAGTGAATCCGAAATCGCCTCCACCGAGCCATCCACATCGGCTTTCAACAACACGGAGAGATTTTTGATTTGGCCTCGCTTGATTTGTCTGGAAATTTCATCGAGAGTACGTGGACGATTTCGCCAGTGCTCATGCTCTCTCTGCAAAATCTGTCTTTTCTGACTGATTTCTCTTGTGTCCCGCTCACTTTCAAGAACAACGAGAGAGTCTCCCGCTTGGGGCAGTCCATTAAACCCTGTAACCTGTACGGGAACCGAAGGCCCGGCCTCTTTTTGCCGCTTGCCGCGTTCATCCATCATGTTGCGAACTTTTCCGCTATTGGAGCCGGCTACAAAGGGATCGCCAATGTGAAGCGTTCCGTTTTGCACAAGAACGGAGGCAACAACTCCTTTGCCCTTGTCAAGCCGCGATTCGATAATAACACCCCGCGCTTTACGGGCAGGATTTGCCCTGAGGTTCAACACTTCCGATTCAAGCAAAATCATCTCAAGCAACTGATCGACAGCTTGCCCTGTCTTTGCGGAAATCTCTACAGACTGATATTTCCCACCCCATTGTTCGACAAGAATTTCCTGTTCCGCTAATTGTTTGCGGATAAGATCAGGATTTGCATTTGGCTTGTCTATTTTGTTTATAGCGACAATAATGGGAACACCGGCTGCTTTTGCGTGGCTGATCGCTTCAATTGTTTGCGGCATAACGTTATCATCTGCGGCGACGATTAATACGACAATATCTGTAACCTGGGCACCGCGTGCGCGCATAGCCGTAAACGCCTCGTGGCCGGGTGTATCAAGAAAAGTAATATCCTTGCCATCAAATTCGACTTCATAAGCACCAATGTGTTGGGTAATTCCACCCGCTTCTCCACCAATAATATTACTTTTGCGGATAAAATCGAGAAGCGAGGTCTTGCCATGATCAACATGACCCATGATAGTTACAACTGGTGGTCTTGGCTGAAGATTATTTTCATCTTCTTCCAGGTCATCGCCGCTCTCAAGCAGGTCTTCGCCAAATTCTTCCAGCGCTTCGATCTCATATTCGTATTCTGAAGCAAGCAGCGTAATGGTATCCATATCCAATCTTTGATTAATGGAAACCATCATCCCCAATTCCATACATTTCTTAATCAGTTCCGAGGACTCGACGTCCATCAGATTGGCGAGCTCGGAAAGCGACATGAATTCGCTGACACGAATAACGGGTGTCTCTTCAACTTCAAATTCTTCCTCGCCCTGGATTCGTTTTTTGTGTTTTTTAGGCTTGCCTTTATCATCAATTGCCTGCATGGTCTCGCGTATTGTTTTTTGAATCTCGGCTTCATTAATTTCAGGCCGCTTTTTCTTTTTCCGTTTTGATCGCTTGCGCTTATAACCGGCTTCTTCTGCAACAGGCTCAACTTTTTCTTCTTCGCCCTTTTTCTTCTTTCTTCGTCTGCGACGCTTCTTTGTCTGCTCAGCACCCTCCTTTTCTTCGGCTTTGGGCGCAGAAGTTGTTTTTCGGGCTCCCTCAGCTTCAGGCTTTGGTGCCGGCTTTTCTTTAATTTTCCGGGCACCTTCCTCAGAAGGAATTTCAATAATTCGTAATTTCTTTTTGTGTCGTTTCGGTTTTTCAGCAGCAACTTCTTCAGCTTGCGCAGTTAATTTTGCCTGAGCTTCAGCCTTCTCGCGTTCTTCCTTGAGCGCTTCTTCTGCAATTTTGGCTGCTTCCTTTTGCTTTTTCCATTTGGGAAGATCTTTTGCCAATTCCTCGGAAAGTTTTACTTTTTGCTCCAGCTCTTCCTGAAGATGCCTTTTCTTTTCTTCTTCCTGAGCCTTTTTATCACGGAGTCTTTTACGAAATTCATGCTCTCCCCCCTCCTGCTCCAATGCCTTTTCACCAAATTTATCGGAAACCTGGATATAGGCATCATCAGTCAAAGGGCTCATGTGGTTTCGTATATCATAATCTAGTTTCTTCAGGTAATCAATGAGAGCCTCGTTGGAAATATTAAATTCCCGCGCTACCTGAAAAACTCGTTTCTTAACTGCCAAAATTTAGCGCTCCTAAAAAGTACGACCCAGTAAATTGCTTTAAAAAGTTATAAATATTCGCGACTTATTCATTAAATTCGAGAGCATCTTTAATCTTATTCGCTGTTTTCTCTCCAATGCCCGGAAGAGCTGTCAGGTCTTCAATTTCGGCTTCCAAAACATCCCGGATAGTTTCAAATCCTCCTGTCTCAAGAGTCTTAATTATTTTGGAACTTAATTTGTTAGATTCTTCTATAGGCAAATCCAGACCGGTTTCCGCATCCATTATCTTTTTATATTCATCTTCTTTTACAGTTTGAATGTCATATCCCGTCAACCTCGAAGCCAGCCTTCTGTTCTGACCGCCTCTGCCAATGGCAAGAGAAATTTGTTCATCGTCGAGCACCGCCAGGACTTTACGATCATCTTCGTCTATTACAATCCGTTTCGGCTTGGCCGGACTGAGGGCACGAGTCAGAAAAATCTCCGGTTCTGTGCTCCAATTGATAATGTCAATTTTTTCGTTGTTCAATTCCTTTACAATCGCCTGAATTCGCATACCTTTCATACCAACACAAGCCCCCACAGCGTCAATGCGGCTATCATTTGAGTAGACCGCAATTTTAGTGCGCTCGCCTGGTTCCCGGGCAATGCCCTTTATTTCAATAATGCCGTCATAGATTTCCGGAACTTCAATTTCAAACAGACGGGTAAGGAATTCAGGAGCAGCACGCGAAACAATGATTTCCGGCCCCCTCGATGACCAGCGTACATCTTTGATAACAGCACGCAGATTCTCTCCGCGTCTGTATCGTTCGCTCGGAATTTGTTCAATCCGCGGAAGCACGACTTCTGTTCTTTCAGCATTCAAGTAAATTTCGTCGCGATTGATTTGCCGAATGTCACCACTTATGACTTCACCAATTCTATTTTTAAACTCGTCATAAACCAACTCTTTTTCAACTTCTTTGATGCGCTGATTCAAATTCTGTTTTGCAGAAACAATGAGCCTCCTGCCAAAGCTGGATGGATTAATTATCTCCAGAAACTCATCGCCAAGCTCAAGATCAGGTTCGGTTTTTTGTGCAACATCCAGCTCAATTTCACGAATTTCATCCTCGACATTTTCTACAATGGTCTTGCTTTGATAAATTTCTATTTCGCCTTTTTCCATGTTGACAAAAATATCAAAATTATCGGTTGTACCGTATTTCTTCTTGAGCATCGCGAGGAAAACATCCTCAATGATTTTCACCAGTACATCTTTTTCGATGTTTTTCTCTTTCACCAAAAGTGAAAATGCAGATACAATATCGCTTTTCATTTTATATTCCCGCTTACAAACAACATTTATGAGGTAAAGCCAACAACAAGTCTGGCTAATTTGACTTCTTGAAGGTTTATCGTTTTTTTATCATCGCCTGCCAAAAGAATGACTTTGTCATTTTTAACGTCAGAGATAATTCCGCTAATTTTAGTTTCAGTCTCTTCATTGCCAATCGTAACTTCGACCTTTTTGCCCTGATGCCGTAAGAAATCTCTGGCATTTTTTAACGATCGATCTGTGCCAGGAGAAGAAACCTCGAGGATATATTTGCCCGGCAACGGATCGTTCATATCCAAAACATCAGATATTTTACGACTTGCTTTAGTGCAGCGCTGCAGACTAATTCCTCCTATCTCGTCAATAA
>JAADGR010000405.1 GCA_013152225.1 Calditrichota bacterium | reverse complement strand
AATCCGCGAAGCGCACGGTAATGAAGTTTTTTTCGTCGGCTATACGGAGGAAGACCTGGTTGTGCACGAAATCGATGTTGCTGCGCGCGGAGACAAGAGTGCTGTGCCGGCGGTTATCAAAAAGGCCGAAGAAGCCGATGTCGTCATTCACAACCATCCGACCGGACATCTCACTCCCTCCGAAGCCGATCTGAACGTTGCCGCTCACCTCGATTCATTCAGCGTCGCTTTTTACATTGTCGATAATGCGGTTGAAGATATTTACGTTGCTGTCGAACCCTTTGAAAAAAAGGAAGTCCATCCCATCAAAACAGAGGAGATGGAATATTTTCTAAAACCGGGCGGTCCTGTTTCAAAGGCATTGTCGGGATATGAATATCGTCCGCAGCAAATCGAAATGATCGACATGGCCAGCCAGGCGTTCAATCAATCCAAAGTCTGTACGATCGAGGCGGGTACCGGGACAGGCAAAACCATGGCCTATCTGCTGCCGGCTATATTCTGGTCGACGGCAAATAAAGAGCGCGTCGTCATTTCGACCAACACCATCAATTTGCAGGAACAGCTCATTAAAAAGGATATTCCTTTTCTGCAAAAAAATCTTAATGTTAATTTTACCGCCGTGCTGGTCAAGGGGCGCGGAAACTATGTCTGTTTGCGCAAAGTGGATGAGGTTGAACAGGATTTTGCGGCTTTGAGCGATGAAGATGAAATGGAAGAATTAAAGCATCTTATTGCCTGGGCGCATGATTCCCGTGACGGTAGCAAGTCCGATTTTTCTTTTATTCCAAGTCAAAATGTTTGGGAAAAGATAGCCTCTGAAAGCGATACGTGCATACGGAGCAAGTGTCGTCATTTCCGCAAATGTTTTGTCAACAAAGCGAGAAGAAATGCTTCGCGTGCGCAAATCCTCGTGGTCAATCACCACCTGCTTTTCGCCGATCTTGCGATTCGCCATCATATCGGCAGTGTGAATGCCGCGGCTGTTTTGCCTCCCTATCAGCGCATCATTTTCGATGAAGCGCACCACCTCGAAGATATAGCGACGAATTATTTTGGAATTCGCATTACCCGCTGGGGAATTATTCGCATGTTAAACCGCTTGCATCGCATACAAAAATCTCTCCCCAAGGGACAGTTGCATAATCTGCATCATCAGTTGCTGAGAAAAAAGCGCCATATTCCCGATGATCTTTTTGAAAAACTGGCTGCAAAACTCGACTCGGATTTGGCGGATTTTGTCGGTATGCTTGTCGGCGAAACCCATGATATCATGGATCTGCTTTTCCAGGCTGTGACGGAAAGAAGCAGAGAATCTGAAAATCACGAAATAAAGTTGCGTATGTTGCCGCATGTTGTTGAACAGATTTTTCGCGATACCGAACTTGGTAATTTTTTTAAGGATTATATCCGCAACCTAAAGTCGTTCTGTCAATCTCTGTACGATTTGCTGGATTTGGTGAGCCTGGCGGAAAAACATGTTGACGAAGGGTTTGAATCGCAGACCATCGAAATTCAGGCGCAGGCCGACAGACTTGTTGCTGTTGCCGAGGGATTGAACCAGGTCATTTTCAGTGATGATGACGATCATATTCGCTGGATCGAGGCGAAGGCCGGCTATCGCGGACGCAGCATCGTCCGATTTCAGAGTTCTCCTCTGGACATAACGGATATGATGAAAAGTGCTGTTTACGATATGTTTGCAACAGTGATCATGACCTCCGCCACGCTGGCGGTAGATAAAAAGTTTGATTTTCTTGCGGACAGGATCGGCCTTGCAAAACTTTCCAACGATCGCCGAACTGAAATCATTTTGCATTCTCCTTTTAATTACGATCAGCAGGTTATCCTGGCCGTACCGCTGGATGTTCCCGCACCAAATCATCCATCGTTTGCCGCGGAATTAACCAAAATGATTTTCAAAGCCATTACCCTTTCCGACGGACGAGCATTCGTACTTTTCACCAGCTATGGCTTGCTGCAAATGGTGCATAATCAACTCAAGGAATCTCTTGAAATGGTGGGTATTCGTGTGCTCAAACAGGGCACAGAAAATCGCCATGAATTGCTGAAACGTTTTCGCAAGGACAAAACGTCGGTTCTTTTCGGCACGGACAGTTTTTGGGAAGGTGTGGATGTTGTCGGCGATGCTTTGCAATCGGTGATCATTACCAAGCTCCCGTTCAAAGTTCCTAATGAGCCGATTATCGAAGCCCGTTACGAAGCCATTGAAAAAAACGGTGGCAATGCGTTCATGGAGTATGCGGTGCCGCTGGCGGTTTTGAAATTCAAACAAGGGTTTGGCCGTCTCATCCGCAGTAAATCTGACCGCGGTTCGGTTATCGTTTTTGACAATCGCATCGTAAATAAATCTTACGGCAAAAAATTTTTACGTTCTCTGCCGGACTGCCACCAGGTCATTGGAAATCGTGAAAAAGTCTTTTCCGAATTGAAAAAGTTTTATTAAGTTTGGATGTGATACTTTCAGTCATACAACCTTCCTATTTCCCATCCGTTTCGATGTGCGGAAAAATTCTTATTTCAGACATTGTCGTCTGGGCCGACACCTTTCTCTTTAAAAAGGGGTCCACGATCAATCGGATGAAAATCAAAACCATAGACGGTGGACGCTGGTTGACCGTGCCCGCTTTGACTCACGGTCTTGCGGCGCAGCAAATCAGAAAGGTGCGAATTGACAATCACGCGCTATGGGCAAAAAATCATTTAAGGGCTTTGCAAAATAATTATTGCAACTCACCCTATTATTTTTATTATATTGATGAACTTTTAAAAATCTTTAACAGCAGATGGGACATGTTGGCGGAATTGCTGGAATATTCAATGCAATTTTATCGGGGGAAAATGCCGGTTAAGGCAGAATTTATTAAAAGCAGCAAATTACCCGGCGTTTCCGATCGTACCGATCGCGTCCTGGCCTGGCTGAATGAAACCGGCTGTGATACTTTTCTTTTTGAGCCTTTTGAACAAAAGCTCTTTGATCAGGAGAAAGTTCGGGCAAAAGATTTCTCGCTAAAGCTTTATGATTTCCGGCCTGTAAAATATCATCAGCAGTTTGCAGGTTTTGTGGATTCTTTATCGGCGCTGGATTTGCTGTTTAACGAAGGTGAAATGAGTGCTTCCATTTTGAAACGCAGCATCGTGTTGGATCAATTTTGAAAGGACGGACAAATGACCAAAGAAGAGTTTGCTAACGTAAGCCGAAAAATTGATGATTATAAAGACGAGGTTATTCAAATCCAAAAGCGCCTGGTTTCTTTCAAGGCCATGGGCCCGGAGAGCGGCGGCGACGGTGAATTGGAAAAGGCCGCTTATGTGAAGGAACTGCTCGATCAGATTGGCTTTGATGAAATGAAAGAATACAATGCCCCGGACGAAAGGGTTTCATCAAAAGTGCGACCGAACATTTTGGCGAAAATTTTCGGTCAAAATCAGGATGTGACAATCTGGGTTATGGCGCATCTCGATGTCGTTCCTGCCGGCGACTTGAAGCTGTGGAATTCCGATCCTTTTTCGCTTGTTGTGGATGGAGATACCCTCATCGGTCGCGGGGTTGAAGACAACAACCAGGGATTCGTTTCTGCTTTTCTTGCGCTCAAAGCCCTGAAAGAAGCAGAGATCACGCCAACGCACAATGTCGGCCTCGCCCTTGTTGCAGATGAAGAAACCGGCAGCAAATACGGCCTGGATTATTTAATGCAGAATTGCCGGGATGAGTTTAAGCCCGATGATTTGATCATCGTCCCGGATGCCGGGGATCCGAAAGGCGAAACCATAGAGGTGGCGGAGAAAAGCATTTTGTGGCTGAGATTTCACACAAAGGGAAAACAATGTCATGCTTCGACGCCGGAACAGGGCGTTAATGCGCACCGTGCTGCGGCGTACCTGATCGTCAAACTCGATCAATTGCATGAAATTTTTAATGCTCACGATGATGTGTTCGACCCGCCGATCAGCACTTTTGAACCGAC
>JAADGR010000299.1 GCA_013152225.1 Calditrichota bacterium | reverse complement strand
TCGCCAATATCTCAGATTACAATTACGATAAAATCACGCTCTCTTTTTACATCGACAGCGGCATCGGCGGTGGCGGCGTTGATTTTAGTTACATGGATAAAAAGCTGGATATGTCGTGGATTTTCGATACCAACGGCACCGGGGCCGGTGGTGTTCCGGTCGGCATCATGGCTTTTGCTTATCTGGAAAGCCCGGGCATACCTTATGATGGCATTGATAATGACGATGACGGCATTATCGACGAAGACAGAGGCCCTGATCGCGGCCATTGGACGGAAGACGGCCTGGAAGGCCCCAATGGTTCCAGGATCGATCAGACGAAATTTGAATCCTTTTACGAACCGCAAAAAGTCGGCCCGCATTGGACCGGCGATGAAAATCAAAACTGGCATGCCTGGGTCGATGTGGACAGTAACGGTGTGTTTGATGCCGATTATGATGAGATTAACGATGACGTGGGAAGTGATGGCGTAAGCCCGGATGATCCCAATTATTATGGCCCGGATCCTGACGGCACGGAAGCCAACGGCATGCCCGATGCCGGCGAACCAAACTTTGGCAGAACCGACAAGGACGAGTCCGATCAAATCGGATTGACGTCTTTTCAATCCTGGAATAGAGATGCTTATACAGGTGAGGCTCCGACCAATCGGGAATTTCAGCACGATAGTACATATTGGGAACTCACTGCAAACGGTGAATTTAATCCGAATTTTAGCGAACAGGGCAACGTGCTTAATCTTTTTGCCTCGGGTCCGGTTCCTGTCAAAAGCTGGACCAAGGAAAGGTTTTCCGTGGCTGAATTGCACACCTGGGACAAACCTTATGAAGATTGGGGAAATTGGTCGGCACCGGCATTGTTTCAGTTGAAGAAAAATGTGCAAAGAATTTATAATGCAAATTATAGATTTGCCAAGCCTCCCTTAAAACCGAGATTGAAAGCAATTCCCGGAGACGGGCAGGTCACCCTGACCTGGAATGAGGCTGCGGAAAAGTCAAAAGAAGTGTTTTATGATTATGTCGAGGATTTTGAAGGATATAAGATAATCAAATCTACGGAACCTTATTTTGAAGATGCACGAGTAATTACCGACGGTTATGGCGGCGAAGTCTTTTTAAAGCCGATTGCTCAGTTTGACAAAATTGACGGTATAAAAGGCTTTGCGGATTGGAGCGTTCACAACGGCACCTCTTTTTACCTCGGGAGTGATACCGGTCTAAAACACACCTATATTGATAAAAACGTAACCAACGGGCGAACCTATTTTTATGCGCTGGTAGCTTATGACTTTGGCTGGGAGGCTGATCATCTTGCTCCCGTTGAAAATACGGCAACCATCACCCTGAACCAGGCGGACAGTGTTTCTTTCATTGATAGAAATTGCGCCATGGTGACCCCCCGCGCTTATGCTGCCGGATACGTTCCAAGTCAAATTAATACGGATGGACTAGGTTGGCTTTCAAAAAGAGGCACCGGCAATATCAAGATGATAAAAGCCGATCCATCTGAAATGAAAGAGAACCATAAATATTTCGTCAAGTTTGATGTTGACAAAAAATGGTATGATCCTGAAACAGCAAAGTCAAGATATCATTTAAAAGATGACAAGATTTTCTCATACACAACAAAAAACTATTATGTATTAGATGTTACAGATTCAACACGAATTGATACTGTATTTCGTGATGATTTACCTTCCAATTTAACACAGTTTGAATCTCCACGTTTTAATGGTTTGCTGCTTGACATTGAAAATGAACAAAATGTCAGCGTAACAAACAAGTACTGGGAAGATCCGGGTGACAAGATCACCGTCGATATTAGAACGCAGAATATTCGCAATTTGCCCTGGGATTATAGCATACACTTTGTCAAAGATTCTGTCTATACAACCCCTTTAACGGCTTTTGCTTTTGCCTCTCCGTTAATATCAAATAAGAAAACAAACATTTTTGCTTTGAACCATAATTTTTATCACAAAGATTTTAATGGCCGCGATTCGGTTATGGTGCCGGATACGGCATTTGTCGTGTTGGTTGATGCCGATGAGAATGGCCGTTTTGAAATAATGCCCGACAATCCTTCATCCGACTATATTGCCATTGGCGAATTGAAATCACATTACAGAAAAGCCCTGGGCGATCACCTGGACAGAGACGGATTGACTTTTGCTTATACACTTAAATTTCTCGACGGCGTCCCTCAGCCCGGTTCTGTTTATCGTATTGCCGTTTCGAGACCATTTTGGGAGACGGATTGTTACGCTTTTAGCGTAACACAATCTGAAGACCTGAATCGAAAAACGGCTGGGGCTGAGCTGAACAAGATCAAAGTTGTCCCTAATCCTTATGTGGCGACAAATTTAATGGAACCCCATGTACGCCAGGGACTAAACCAGCGCAGAAGGCTGATGTTTACCCATGTACCGGCCAAATGCACCATCAGCATTTACAGCGTAAGCGGCTACCTCGTCGATGAGATTGAGGTGGATAATCCCACGGATGACGGACACGTGATCTGGAATATGCAGACAAAGGAAGGTCTGGAAATCTCTTATGGACTCTATATCTATCGCGTGCAGGCGCCGGGGATTGGAGAACGTATGGGCAAGTTTTCGGTGATCAAATAAGCTGCAAATAACAAGTGAAAAGAGGATTAAAAATGAATAAACTGAAAATTCTTTTTCTTGCCATATTTGTTATTGGTTTTCATCAGGGCTTTGCCAAAGACACACCGGTGAAAATGGGTACAACTGCCGCCAGTTTTTTGGAAATCGGTGTGGGCAGCGCTGCTGTGGGAATGGGCAGCGCCTACACAACCCTGGCCGAAGACCTGAGCGCCATTTACTGGAATCCGGCTAAACTGGCTTCCATTCAGAATATTCAAACAATGTTTATGTATCAACCCTGGCTGGTGGATATTAATTTTAATTTTATCGGAGCAGCACTGCCTTTGCCGGGGATGGGTGTTCTCGGCCTTGGTATCACAATGCTCAATTCCGGTGATATTGAAGAGACAACTTTGGATTATCAGGAAGGCACCGGTTCGTTTTATAATGCCTCGGATATTGCCGTCAGCTTATGTTTCGCCCGCGCATTGACCGATAATTTTTCAGTCGGTTTTGCCGGGAAATACATCATGCAAAGAATCTCCACCATGAAAGCCTCGGCCCTGGCATTGGACATGGGCGTTCATGTGGTTACGCCCTTTTTTGAGCGCCCGGGAAGTAACATCAAAGGTTTGCAAATTGGTATGTGTATCGCCAACTATGGCGGCAAAATGCGTATGAGCGGTGATGACACCTTTATTGCCGTGGATCCGGATCCGGAAAACAGCGGCAATAATGATATTATTGAAGCGGATTACAGGATGCAGCGTTACAATCTTCCGGTCGTGTTCCGGGTGGGCGTGGCGTACGATTTGGTTAATTCAGCCCGCAACAGACTGACCCTCGCTGCAGATGCGCTTCATCCGAATAACAATTATGAATATATAAACACCGGCATGCAATACAGGCTTTCGGTTAAGGATGTGGCCATTCAATTTCGTGGCGGTTATAAAACGCTTTTTTTAGACAACAGTACACAAGGCCTGGCCCTGGGATTTGGAATGAATTTCCACCTTCGCGGCGGCAGCGGTTTGCGATTTGATTATGCCTATAGCGATATGAACGAGTTGGGAAAGGTAAGTAATTATACTTTATCGATACTATTTTAATTCGACTCGGTTCAATTTCGAGTTTGAAGTTTAAACAGTAGAACCTTACATTCGGGATAAAGAAACCTGTTCAAATTATAATTTTACGAGTCTTGCTAAATAGTCCCTGCCTGGAAAGTTGGTTTAATCGTAACGTCGCCCTCCAGGTCGACGAGTGAAATGAACTGTTAATTTCTTTGTGCAGATAACAACAAACAGCCCTTGTATGCAATAATATGAGTGTGAGTTTGTTCTTCAATTAGTAGAAATTAATTGCGCTTTTGATGAACTAAACAAGCAATTGTTA
>JAADGR010000214.1 GCA_013152225.1 Calditrichota bacterium | reverse complement strand
GATAGCGAACGAGATCACCTGTTTTATACATGCGCGCGCCAGATGACTCGCTGAAAGGATCGGGCAGAAAGCGTTCGCCGGTAAGATCGGGGCGGTTGTGGTAGCCGCGTGCCATGCCTTCACCGGCAATGTACAATTCACCGGGGACACCGGCGGGAACGGGCTGCAAATGCTCATCGAGAACATAAACCTGCATATTGGGGATTGTCCTGCCAATAGGGACAGAACCCGTGCCGCGCCATTTCAATGCTTCAAAAACCACGCAGCCGACGACAGTCTCGGTCGGGCCGTATTCGTTAAAGAGAAGTGTTTGTGGTGCGTTTCTTTGCCAGAACTCAATTTGATCGATCGTCAGATTTTCACCCCCGATAACAAAAGCACTTGCCAGTGTTGACGCTTCCTCAGGGGGAATCTGCCGGCTTAACAACTCCAAATGCGCCGGTGTGATCTTGACGACATTGAAATCCCTGTAGCGGCGCAAGGCCAATCCCAGCGCTTCGAGATCGGCATCATCCGCAATCAGGGTGATCGTTTTTCCTGTTAAAATGGGTGTAAAAACAGCGGTAACCGTGGCATCAAAAGCAATGGTCGAGTGCACCAGCGAACCGCGTCCCGTGTGCAACGGGTAAGCCCGATATGTCCAATCCAGATAATTGGTCAGGCCCCGGTGGGTGATGAGCGTTCCCTTGGGTTTTCCGGCGGACCCGGAAGTGTAAATCATATACGCAAGATTTTCCGGTACAAGATCAACTTTTGGATTGGTCTCGTCGAAATGTTCTATTTCCCCCCACTCCGTATCCACACAAATCATCAGCGCTTCGCTCTCGGGCAGCGTTTCAAAAATATTTTGTTTGGTCAGCAAAACCGGGACATTCGAGTCATGCAAAATGTATGACAACCGCTCCTCAGGATAGCCCGGATCCAGCGGGACATACGCTCCGCCCGCCTTAAGCACAGCCAGAATCGCAACAATCATTTCAACAGAACGCTCGATGCAGATGCCGACCAGAACATCGGGAGAGACACCGGCTTTAATGAGCCGGTGGGCAAGAAGGTTGGCGCGGCGATTCAGTTCAAAATAGGTCAGGCGATCCTGGTCAAATTGCAGTGCAATATTGTTCGGAACTTTACCCGCCTGCTCCTCAAAAATCTGTTTTATATTTTTCTGAATCAGCGGCGTAACGCGCTTGCCGTTCCAGTCAACAAGAACTTGTTTCAATTCTTTCTGCGTAACCATTGGGACTGAAGCAATAAGCTGCTGCGGATCAGAGACGACGCTTTCAACAATTTTCTTAAAATGGGCCATCATACGATCGATGGTCATCTCATCAAAAAGATCCGTGTTGAATTCCATGGCGCCGCCCAGAGTGTCCCCTTCTTCCAGCATGAACAAGGTCAAATCAAACTTGGCGGTTCCGCTGTGAGCTTCAACCGGGCTGATACGGATTTCAGATTCCACAGGTGTCACTTGCGACGGTGTATTTTGCAGTGCAAACATGACCTGAAACAACGGAGAATGGCTCATGTCGCGCTGCACGTTCAAAGCATCGACGATCTTTTCAAAGGGCAAATCCTGATGCGCGTAGGCACCCAGTGCTGTCTCGCGAACGCGTTTCAGAAAATCACGAAAAGAGGGATTGCCGGAAAGATCGGAACGAAGCACCACGAGCGTGTTCACAAAAAAACCGATCAGGCTTTCAAGCTCTCCGCGGTTTCTGTTCGCTATCGGCGTGCCGACATTTATATCATCCTGCCCGGAATAGCGATAGAGCAACACGTTGAAAGCAGCCAGCAATGTCATAAAGATGGTCGCACCTTCGCGCTGCGACATGGCATATAATTTTTTTGTCGTTTCTTCACTCAGACGAAATGTTTTGTAAGAGCCGTTGGCGGTTTGCATGGCCGGTCGTGGACGGTCAGTCGGCAACTCCAACACCGGCGAGCTGCCGGATAATTTGTTTTTCCAATAATTCAATTGTTCTTCGAGCACTTCGTCCCTGAGCCAATTACGCTGCCACCAGGCAAAATCGGAATACTGGATCGGCAATTCCGGCAAAGGCGACGGCAGTCCCCTGGAAAAGGTCTCGTACAACGCGACCAACTCTCCCACCAAAACCTGGGTTGACCAGTCGTCGGAAATGATGTGATGAATGGTCAGGAGCAGCATATAATCTTCATGATCAATGTTCAACACATGGACGCGGAAAAGCGAGCCACGGGCAAGATCGAACGGCCTTTGCGCTTCGGACTGAGCAATTCGCAACGCCTCGACTTCACGTTCCGGATTGGGTAAGCCGCGTAAATCGTCAATATGAATATCAACCTGAGCCTCCGGTGAGATGACGAGCACGGGACGTCCATTTTCTTCACGAAAATTTGTACGCAGACTTTGATGGCGTCTGATGATTTCGTTAAAACACGCTTCGAGACGAAAAATATCCAGCGGCCCGCGAATGCGGACGGCCTCGGGAATATTATAAAATGGACTGTTCGGTTCCAGTTGATCGAGGAACCAGAGCCGTTCCTGGGCAAAAGACAACACCGGTACGGCATCATCCGGCATCGACGTAATGGGTGGAACCGCTTCTTCACCGGCGGCTTTGTCAATGGCATGTGCAAGATCGACAATTTTCACATATTCGAACAAATTCCTCAGCGGCAGATCGATGTGAAATGTATCCCGAATTCGCGAAATAACCTGCGTAGCAAGAAGTGAATGCCCGCCTAACTCAAAAAAGTTATCTTTAATACCGATTTTTTCCAGTCCGAGAATATCCGCCCAAATTTCAGCCAGTTTTTCTTCGGTTTCGGTTTCAGGTGCAACGTATTTTTGCAGTGCTTCAAAATCTTTTTGCTCGGGAGCCGGCAGCGCCTTGCGATCCACTTTGCCGTTTGGCGTTAACGGCAGCGCATCAAGAACGACAATTGCAGAAGGCAGCATATAATCCGGGAGCTGTTCCTTAAGGAAACTGCGCATGTCGGCAATGTCCGGTTCGTGTTCGTTTTTCGGTACGACATAAGCAACCAGTCGTTTATCGCCCGGTTTGTCTTCGCGGGCAAGGATCACGGCATTTTTAATTTCAGAATATTTTTCCAGAACCGTCTCAATTTCGCCCAACTCGATTCTGAAACCGCGAATTTTGATTTGATGATCGATGCGGCCCAAAAATTCGATATTGCCGTCGGCTATAAATCGCGCCAAATCGCCGGTACGATAAAGACGAGCACCCGGAACGTCGCTAAATGGATTGGGGATAAATTTTTCCGCGGTCAAATCCGGACGTTTGTAATAGCCGCGCGCCAGATTGGGGCCGGCAACGCACAATTCACCCGGAATGCCCACCGGAGTGATGTTTAAATTTTTGTCAACAATATAAATTTTAGAATTGGCAAAAGGTCTGCCGATAGGGACGAGACGCTCGTCGGGATAATTCTCCACGTTGCCTTCAAAAAACGTGCTGTCCACCGCAGCCTCGGTAAGTCCGAAGGAATTGATGAGCCTGGTCTCCGGGCCGCAGTAGTTGAGGAATTTCTTGTATTCTTTGACGTACCAGACATCGGAGCCGGCAACGAGTGCACGCATAAAATCGAGCCGTTGTCCGCTTTCATCCAGGTATTGAATGAGATTGCGCAAAACAGCCGGGACAAACTCGGCACAGTTTACCTTTTCCTGCACCATGAGCCGGTAAAGCTTTTCAGCGTCGAGCAAAAAAAAATCACGCGGACACAACACTAATTTTCCACCGGAACAGAGCGCACGGACAAAATCACCGCCAAAGACATCAAAAGAAAAACTCGCCATCTGCAAATGGCTGTTTACCTCTGTGAGAAGGCGATAATCTTTTTCCCAGGCCATGTAGGCATTGACAATACTCTTGTGGGAAACCATCGTTCCTTTTGACTTGCCGGTAGAGCCGGAAGTATAAATCATATAGGCCAGGTTATCAGGGTTCGGGTATGCAGCAGGATTCTCATCACCCAACTTGTCAATCATCGGCCAGTCCTCATCAAGAAGGACAACCGGGACGTTGCCGAAAGGCAGTGTAGAATGAAGCTCCTTGTTCGTCAGCACAACCAGAGCATTCGAATCCTCGATCATATAAGCAATTCTGTCCTGCGGATACGTGGGATCAACCGGCACATAGGCCCCGCCCGCTTTTAATGTTCCGAGAACGGCAACGGGGAGATCGAGTCCTTTGTCAATGCAAATGCTCACTTTGACATCGGGGCCGACACCGAGGCTCATGAGATGCCGCGCCAGCTTGTTGGCCCGGCGATTCAGCTCGCCAAAAGTCAGATAGTCGTCGTCGAAAACTACAGCCACAGCATCCGGCGTGCGTGTAACCTGTTCCTCAAACAATCGATGAATGACGACAGATTCAGGGAAATCCCTGCTGTAATCATTCCATTCATCCAACAGCTTGCTTTTTTCATCTTCCGTTAGGATGGAAAAAGAAGAAAGCTTGCGATCAGGGTTCCCGGCCGCGACTGCCAGCAGGTTTTGAAAATGAAATAAAAGGCGCCTTATCGTCGAGGCGTCGTACAAATCCGTATTATATTCTGCCGAAACGCTCAAGCCGTCCGCCTGTTCGGTAACCATCAGTGTCAGATCATAAGTTGAAGTTCCCGCGTTGACATTCAAACTACTCAATGCAACATCGGAAACTTGCACATCCACTTTCATCGGCGTATTTTGCAAGATAAACATAACCTGGAACAACGGCGAATGGCTCATATCGCGATTCGGTTGCAGCACCCCAGCCTCTCAAAAGGAACGTCCTGGTTATCGTACGCTTCCAGCGTCACCTTTTTCACACGCTGCAACAATTCACGAAAAGTGGGGTCGCCGGAAAGATCGGTGCGCAAAACAAGAGTGTTGACAAAAAAACCGATCAGGCTCTCAATTTCCGCCCGGTTTCTATTGGCAATGGGAGAGCCGACAAGGACATCCTCCAAACCCGTGTAGCGATACAAGAGCGTCTGAAAGGCGGCAGTCAGCGCCATGAAAGGCGTTGCGCCTTCCCTACGCGCCAGATTCCTGATCGCACTCGCTATTTCTCCGGGAATGACAATATCTTCATTGTCGCCGCGCGCCGTCTGGACGGTCGGCCGCGGCCTATCCGCCGGAATCTCCAACACCGGCAAATCACCACCCAATTGTTTTTTCCAATAGCCCAGTTGATTTTCAAGAACCTCCCCGGCAATATATTCTTCCTGCCAGGCGGCAAAGTCGCCGTACTGGATTTCCAGCTCCGGTAACGGAGAAGGCCGCCCATGACTATAGGCATCGTACAAAGCCGCAATCTCGCGCACAAAAACGCCCATCGACCAGCCGTCTGAAATAATGTGGTGCATAGTGATGAGAACGACGTGTTCTCTTTCAGCCACTTTGATCAGCGTGGCGCGAAGAAGCGGGCCGCGACGCAGATCGAACGGTGTGCGCGCTTCTTCACCGGCCAGGCGAAAAGTCTCTCGCTCACGATCCTCCCCTGCTAGCCCTGAAATATCGATCGTCAATATTTTTCGCGGTTTGTACGGATGGATGATTTGGGAAGGCTTACCCTCAACCGCATCAAACGTGGTCCGCAGCGTCTCGTGCCGGCGAATGATTTCATTGATACATTTCTCCAGAACCGGAACGTTCAGATTCCCTTTGAAACGCACCGCCGTAGGGATGTTGTAAAACGGACTGTTCGGCTCAAATTGATCAAGGAACCACAACCGCTGCTGCGCAAACGAAGTCGGTAGGACGTAAACTTCTTCATCGATGGATTTCAGGTTTTGTTCTGTCATATTTTTTTCACTTTATGCACCGGATCAAGGAGGAAAATTCCCTGTCCGTAAAACCGTAGTTAGGGGTGAAAAATTTCCATTTTGCATTTCATATTTTATAACCACTCAAGCGGTTTGCCATAGATTTTTCATTCGTTTTTACACCACCATAAATTGTGGTGTTGGTTCAACTTGCCACGGCACTATAATTATCATGGTGCTTTCACCGGAACAAGGGGCTGCAAGCTCTTTGTCTAAAACAATCTTTGCAAAGATTTTGCCTCAAAAAATCACAGGCCCGGCGTGTCATTCACCGGGAATCTTGTAGGGATACCGCACGAGGCCGCAATGGCTTGATTCAGTTGCATGGCCAACAAGATTTTTTCAGAATGTCACGAGGTTTTTAAAATTCTCTGAAATTATCCTTCGCTGTAATGATAGCAGATTTCAAATAAATCTCAAACATTAAATATACAAAAAGCCAATATGTAACAAGTTGCTTGATTTCACAATAATCGATAAAAAAACTTTTCACGTTAAATACTTCTGCCTTGAGCGCTTATTAAACGATGCTTGAGACCAGCTAAGAATCTGACAAATGCTCAACATAGCCGCCGTTTAAAACTGCAGAAGCCGGGGATGGCAAAAGCAGTTTTACTAACATCCATTGAATGCTTCTTTCAACACTGCCTGGATAAATATCATCTTTAAATAAAAACTTTGCATTTCGCGGTCTATGTTTTGATTTACCACGTTCGAAAACACCAATAATCTTTTCTTGGGTAGTTTGTTGGGTGAATTCTTGGGTAGCCTTCCCCGACGTATTTTCTTTTTCCGGTAGGAAAACAACAGCCATATCACCACGCCTAGCATACCACATCGATGTAAAAATACGTTTGCTGATCATTTTTCAGTACCAATAACTTTCCAACGTCCACCCTTCGCAGGACCTATGCGCTTTATTCTCCCTTCTTTTTGCAATTTCTGCAAATTTCTCTCAACAGAACGTTCTGTAATTCCAATCATTTCTGATAATTCCGGAATAGTAATATCGGAATTGGTTAAAACAATTTCTATAATTTTCCCCGACGTTTTCCCCGACGTTTTCCCCGACGTTTTCCCCGACGTTTTCTTCATCTCCAGCGGGAAAATCGCTTTTACAAAATTATCCCATTTGTACTGCACTGACGGCAGCCCGGCATCGCTCATCATTTTTTGAATACGGCGAATTCCCGTACCCATTTTCTCAATATATTCTATGCGCTGAAAAATATTGGCAACATTGGGATTGCGCAATACACTGCGCGTGCCGAAATCTTCCGGCTTTAATCCTTTGGGCAACCCGCCCGGGCTGGTAATTTCCACGCGATCTGAAAATATTTCCACCATAACATTAGCGCCCTTTTCAAAATAGTCGCGGTGAATGACGGCATTGAGTACAGCCTCACGCAGAGCTTCCGGAGGGATTTCCGGAATTTCCCTGCGGCGCGGTGAACCGTCAAATTCATAACGAACCGAAAGATGACGTTCCAAAAAGAGCATGGTCTCGTCTACATTAAATTTTAAATCCCGGTTGAAATCCTTTCTATCAAGGACGTCCACTTTTTCTTTGTCTCTATACAGCGCGCATGTTACAGTGGTATGATAAAAATGGTAGTCCAGATTTTTAGCAAAAAACATTACGGCGCTGTTATAATAAATGGTTTTGCCCTGTTGAATTTCGGCAATATGCAGACTGCGCAAAATATGGGGCGTATCGAGTAAAGGCGAAATCTGCGCCAAACGCAAAAATTGTACTAATTTCTCCTCGTCAAAATCTTTCTCGCTAAAATCACGAAAGACCAGTTCGTCAAAACGGATTTTCC
Source organism: Calditrichota bacterium (assembly GCA_013152225.1). Classification (GTDB taxonomy): domain Bacteria; phylum Zhuqueibacterota; class Zhuqueibacteria; order Residuimicrobiales; family Krinioviventaceae; genus Hydrothermomicrobium. The sequence goes on along the minus strand of JAADGR010000214.1, from coordinate 1,133 downwards.
CTTCACTCTGAACAAATTCGATAATTGCATCACGTTTCAATTTTTGTGAATTGGGACCAATGCGGTTATAAAATCCCGACGCGCAACGATAGGGTTTATCCGTGCCTTCACGCACTTCGATGATGAGAACATTTTCAAATTCCTGCAAAATAATTTTAATAGCCGGGTCACAATTCGCGGCAATATCTACAATTTGAGATTTTAATTTATTGGTTATTTTTACACCTTTTACCGTCCCGTCATCTCTGACCCCAAAATAAATAAATCCGCCGGAAGCATTGGCAAAAGCGCACATTTCTTTATCCAAACCGGCCATGCTTTCCTTAAATTCAATGCGATAGCCTTCGCCTTCCTGTAAAATAAATTTGAATTCATTACGATCCATTGCTCAACTCTTTTCCAAGTTCGCTTAAAAAGACATCGCTTTTACGAAAAGATTCGTGCAGCATTGCAAATAAGACATTTAATGTTATCATAACAATTCCAAACTCAACCATCCTTCTGAATCGAAGAAAGCCGCACCTTCCGTCCTTCGCGCGAAACCGCTTTTATCGCCGGTATCGGTGCCCGGGTTGATTGAGCGGCTGCTTCAACAACCTGCGCCAGTTCATCGACCGTTGGTTTTTCAAAAAGTGTTCGCAACGGAATTTCCACGTTAAACTGGTCGCGGAGACGAGACATAAATTGTGTTGCCAATAAGGAATGACCACCGAGGTCGAAAAAGTTGTCGTAAACCCCAACTTTATCGACGTTGAGTAAATCCCGGCAAATCTTAACAAGTTTCTCCTCGGTTTCATTCCGCGCTTCTACGTACTCGACCTGCAATTCCGGACGCGACAAATCGGGCATGGGCAGAACTTTGCGGTCGATTTTTCCACTGGGCGTCAACGGCATCTCGTCAAGAAAAACAAACGTTGCCGGAAGCATGTAATCCGGTAGACGGCTGCGCATAAATTCCCGCAAATCTTCTATTGTGGGGCGATCCTTATTGGCGCTGACGACATAAGCCACCAGGCGCGTATCACCGGGGCGAACCTCTTTTGCCAGAACGATGACATTTTTCACCGCCGCATGTTCACCAAGCACTGATTCAATTTCGCCCAATTCAATACGAAAGCCGCGAACCTTGACCT
>JAADGR010000109.1 GCA_013152225.1 Calditrichota bacterium | reverse complement strand
GCATGTAAGGCGGCACCGGTTAACAGAATAACAAAGTATGCTTTTAATTTCGCAATATCCAAACCGTTTACTCCCTTCCTCTCGGATGACAATTATGACATTCAGAACAATTCGACCACTCGCCTCTATGCTTTCCGGAATAAATTGGAAAGTATTGAATCGTTTCGTAGTTAAAATCCGGATGGAGCCTTACCTTCACCATGACAAAATTTGCAATCCGTTTGCAGCAGTTTATATAATCGAAAGGTCTTTCCTTTAATTGTCATTTTTGGATGGCACTGCTCGCAACTGACAGATTGATGTGCGCCGTCAATTTTAAATTTTGAATCACGATTGTGTTGAAATTTTTTAGCCAGCCAATCGACGGGAGAATGACATCGGTCACAACGGGTCACACTCTTTTTTGTTGTTTTCTCTTTAAATTGCCCGTAATGAATATCCTCATGGCAACTCTGACATTGCGCAGGCAAAGAAGAGAATTGATAAAACTCCGTATTAACGTCCTTGTTTGCAGGTTTGTGACATTTACGACAATCAACTTCTCTGTGACGGCCTTGAAGAGAAAACTTGGTTTTGTCATGATCGAATGTCATGTCATGCCAGCTTGAGATACTATGGCAATATTCACAGCCATTTAGCGCCAAGTATTTATCAACCTGATTGCCATGCGGATTTTTATGACATGCGTTACATTCGAGAGAACGAAATTTGAAACGCATCGTCTCGTTTGGCATATTCTTGTGCAGCTTCACATGGCAAGCATTACAGGGAACGGCCAAATGTGCACCTGCGAGTGCGAATTTTGAATGATTATGTTTGGCGACAGTAAATGTGGACGGTTTAAATCCTTCCACCTTGTGGCATTCCTCGCAATCCCCGTGTTGGGGGCGATGAAGAAAAGCGCCCCGGTGATAATCAACATGGCAATCTTTGCATTTCTCATAGTGAGCAATTTTAAGAGGCCTGCCGGGCAGATGGCACTGATCGCATTTGAGCGTCGCATGCCGGCCACGTAACGGATATGCAGTCCGATCATGATCGAATTTCTTCAGATTGACCAGGTTCCATCCCCGAGTGGAATGACAGCTACGACAATTCTGCCCAAATCTATTGTTATGCGCATCCTTGTGGCAATCCGTGCATCTTGAAAATGCAACACCCGTGAATTTTTGGAACTCTTTGTCAGTCGAGAATTTATTATCCACGATGGTGGCATGGCACTTTTCACATTTAGCATCTGCATGCTTACCCGTAAGCGGATATTTTGTGCGGGAATGATCAAATTCTGATGCCGGCTTCCAGGCGTCCATATTATGGCAATGAAGGCACGATTCTTCCATTTGTCCCCGATGCTCATCCTGATGGCAGGACAGACATTTCTGATCAAGTCCAAGAAAAGTGTGATCTAAATCCTTTTTAGCTTCAAGCAATTTCGCCGTATGGGTGATGTTTTTCTCCTGATGGCATTGTCTGCATTTTACTTGTGCATGTTTTCCCTGCAAATGATACCCGGTCAAATCATGATTAAATTGATCAATACCATTTTTCCACCAAATAAGTTGATATTTTTTCCCTTGATGTTCCACATGACAGGATGTACAGTCTTGGTAATCCTTATTTGCATGCAATCCTTTGTGAGCGGCAATTCGTTGTCCGAGAATTTTATGGCACAAAAGACATTTTTTGGCACTAATTCTTTTTCTTATCTGGTGGCATTTACGACAGTTTTCAATACCCTCTAATGAAGCATGAGGTTCGGCAAGCTTGCCTGGAGAGAGCTGTGCAAAAGAAGAAGAAAAGAATAAAAAATATATAATTATAAACAGATTGTTCTTCATTTCAGAATACCCACGTATATCCAAACGTAACGGCCACAATGACATGAACAAACATAATGAGGATCATGATAATGGCAAATGGCTTGTGAATAACATGCCAATAATGAAAAAGTTGCTGCACTCGATGCAGTATCAGCACACGTCGTTCCAGCATTGCCTTTTCACGAGTTAAAGACAGCATCCTTTTGAGTTGAGCCAACGGCAAATTCTGTCTGGCAACATATTCTCTTTTGAATTTTCTCAATGACACCCGCGTCTGAAAATCATCTACCAGTAAACCGATTAAAAACAACAAAGCATTTTTACGAGCCGGTTTTTTACTTACGGTCACAAGTTTCAGTTGCCGAATCATCTCTTCATCAAGTCCGAAATTAGATACAAGATCGTCAGTCAGTCGACGCCTTGTTTCACTAATTTCTTTTAATGACAATTCGTGACCATGAATATTACGCGGAATCTGCAAATATAAATATCTCCCCAAAATGCCGCTCAAAGCGACTGCGATCATGGAATAGAAACTCACGGCAACCAGACCGTGAATTTTAAGAGTGCTGTGGAGGATAACTAAAAGCGGGCCAAAGATGCCAAAATAAATATGCATATCAAGCCACTTGGAAATCGAACCCAGCCTGGGAAATTTTCTTATCCGCTTTCTGGCAGAATAGAGGAGCATGACGAGCATCATTGCTGAACCGATAATTCCATATCCGTGTCCCCGTATACCCCCGGGCTTGAAGATACGATATGCTTCATGGTGAGGTCGCTGCAGCATGGGTGTAGTGTAATAACTCCAGCCGTCCAATATCAAGTATAAATATATAACAGTAGAGAAAACATAGAGAAACAGTAAAAATGTCCGAAAAGGCCTTTTACTTCGAGGAAGGGTATTATCCATATTTTTAATCCGATTTGTACGTGGGTTTTTAAGACTATTTCATAGTGCCAATAATATGCCGTTTCCGGGCAATCAGAATAACATTATTCAATGATAAAGCAAAACACGACAACAAACGTTATCTTTATAAAACACTATGAATAATTGGATTGTAGGACTGTTTCTTTTTGAAATAAAAACTGAGGAACGACTGAATGAATCTGAAATAAAAACTGAGGAAATATTCAGACAAATACGAAAAAAATGCCTGTTCATTTCTGATCGTCATTTAACAATTCTTCCAACTCTTTTTGCACCTGCTCAAAGTTTCGATACGGCCTGCAGGGAAAGTCCTTTTCCCGACAGTACGAAAGCAGATCATCTTTGGCAAAAGTAATATCTGCGATGGCCAGTGCACATTTATCCGAATAGCCGTCACCAATGTAAATGGAAGTTTCGCCGGGCTTGGTTTCCTTTGTGACGTGCAGCCCTTTGCAGTTGGCGCATGCTCCGCAACCATTTTCATAATACGGGAATTCGACTTGCAGAATTCCCGTAGATGATACGTCCATGTGATTGGAAAGTACAATGAGATCGTCCAATCCGTTATGCTTTAATATGCGGCTGATATACGCATCCATGCCGTCGCTGACGACATATACGGGAAATCGGCGACTTTTACAGAACTCGACAAAAGCGGGAAAAGTCGGATCAATGGCTTGTGTGGCAGCGAAATCATTTAATTGCGACGGCGTCATTCGCGAAATGGCCGCTTGTTTTCGCCACATTTCGCGGCCTTCAAGTTTACCTTGCTCCCATTCTTTAACCAACTTCCACCAATGATCTTTATCTCCAAAAGTGGTAAAAACCAGGTTACCAACATCGTTCTGAGCTACTGTTCCGTCAAAATCACAAAAAACCCGCAGTTTCATGGAATCCCTTTGTCTTAATAAAATCGAGTCCACCTGTCGAGAGGAGGACTCGAATGTCGTCAATTATATTTCAAACTTAATTCCCTGGGCCAGCGGGAGTTCATTTCCCCAGTTGATTGTATTGGTCTGCCGGCGCATATATCCTTTCCAGGCATCGGAACCGGATTCGCGCCCGCCTCCTGTCTCTTTCTCACCGCCGAATGCACCGCCAATTTCCGCTCCTGAAGTGCCGATATTTACATTGGCAATGCCGCAATCAGATCCGGCATGGGAGAGGAACAATTCCGTCTCACGCAGGTTGTTGCTGAAAATAGCGGACGAAAGTCCCTGCGGAACATCATTGTGCAGCGCAATGGCATTTTCCACATCGCCGCGGTATTTGATGAGATACAGAATCGGCGCAAAAGTTTCTTCCTGTACAATGTCCCAGTGATTCTCCGCCTCGACGAGCGCAGGACGTACGTAACAGCCGGACTCGTAACCCGCGCCAGAAAGCACTTGGCCGCCAAAGACAATTTTTCCACCCAACCCTTTCAACTGCTCCAATGCATGTGTAAACATTTCTACCGCGGCCTTGTCAATCAATGGGCCGACATGATTTTTCTGATCCAACGGATCACCGATTTTTAATCCCTCATACGCCTGCACCAAAGCATCCCTGACCTGATCAAAAATGCTTTCATGAATAATGAGGCGCCGGGTGGTTGTGCAGCGCTGTCCGGCAGTACCGACTGCGCCGAAGACAATCGCCGGCAAAGCCAATTTAAAATCAGCGTCAGGCGTGAGGATAATGGCATTGTTTCCGCCCAATTCAAGAATGGTACGTCCCAACCTGCGGCCAACAGCCTCGGCCGTGTGTCGTCCCACAGCAATGGAACCGGTAACAGAAATCAGCGGAATCCTTTTTTCGTTGATCATTCGTTCACCAACACTGGAACCGCGGCCGATCAGCAGGTTGAACAATCCTTCGGGCAAATCGTTTTCTTTCAGGACGCCCTGAATAATTTTTTGCACGGCAATGGCGGTTAACGGAACCTTGGAAGAAGGCTTCCATAAAACCACATCCCCGCATACCGCTGCAATCATAGCATTCCACGCCCAGACGGCAACAGGAAAATTAAAAGCTGTAATTACCCCAACGATTCCAAGGGGATGGTATTGGTCGTACATCCGGTGCTGCACGCGCTCGGAGTGCATGGTAAATCCGTACAACTGCCGTGACTGTCCGACGGCAAAGTCGCAAATATCAATCATCTCCTGCACTTCGCCCCATCCTTCCTGAAGCGATTTACCCATCTCATAAGAAACCAGTGTTCCCAGGGGTTCTTTGAACTCCCGCAATCTCAAGCCGATCTGACGGACAATTTCACCCCGCTTCGGTGCGGGCACCATTCGCCAGAATTTAAATGCTTCTTTAGCCTTATTTATTATATTTTCAAAATCTGCCTCCGAAGCCAACCAGACTGAAGCGATATTCTCACCGTCGACAGGTGATACAACCTGCAGTTCACCCTGATCTGTGGTTTCGTTCCACTCACAGCCTGTTGAGGAACCCAAGTTCTTTTCGCGGATTCCCAAATCTTGCAAAAACTGCATAAGCGCCTCCACTTCTTCAAAGGTCAAAATTCATTTCTTTTACGATGCAAGAGTAATAAATTTGAACGCAAAAGTCAATATCCGAATTAAGACAAATTACCGCCTGCTTTGTTAAAGTTTCTGTAAAGTACATTGAATAGTTAAAAATTGTGAAACAAGCCATTTCAATAAAAAAGCCCGTCAAAATAATCGACGGGCTTCTCTGAAAAATATAATTTATCTAATTCTCTATTCTTGTGAGTACTACACTAGCTATTCCTGAGATCACTGTAAAAATTTGAAAAGAATAGTGATGAGTATAATGATTCCGAAACCGATGTTCATAAAAGTAAACATCATATTGAAACGTTTATTCATGTCCTCAAAACGATTATTCATATCTTCAAAGCGTTTATCCATATATTTATACATATCTTCGAAACGCTTGTTTACAGATTCAAAACCTTGTTTCATCGTTTCAGCGAGGACTTTGATGTCGCTGCGAAGTTCGGTGATGTTTTGGTCATAAGCGTCTTTTTGGACAAGATTTTGCGCCAAAAGAACTACATAGCGATGAAGAGATTTCTTGTCTTTCAACTCAAATGCGCCTTCGAGTTCTTCCTCCAACATTTCTGCTAATTGATCCATTTCATCTCCTAAAAAATCAGTAAACCTCTTTAAAGATAAGCTAATTTTAAAAAGATGTCAATAATAATTTCATTTTCTTTTTACAAAAAAAAGCCCGTCGAAAATAATCGACGGGCTTTTTGATAAGGAAACAGCTAACTATTCATCTTCGATCGCGGCCTGCGCTGCTGCCAGGCGTGCAATGGGGACGCGGAACGGGGAACAACTCACGTAATTCATACCCACTCTGTGGCAAAATTTGACGGATTCAGGTTCACCGCCATGCTCGCCGCAAATTCCGACTTTTAAGTTCGGACGCGTGCTGCGTCCTTTTTTCGTTCCCATCTCAACTAACTGACCGACACCAACCTGGTCCAGTACCTGGAATGGATCAACCTTGAGAATGCCTTTTTCGAGATAGACCGGCAGGAACTTGCCGGCATCATCGCGGGAATAGCCAAAAGTCATCTGCGTCAGATCATTGGTCCCGAAAGAAAAGAATTCAGCGGTTTCGGCAATCTTATCTGCCGTCAATGCAGCACGCGGAATCTCGATCATTGTTCCGATCATAAACTCGATTTTTTCGCCGCGCTCTGTAAAAACCTTGTCCGCCGTAGCACGGATAATCTCCGTCTGCAAATCCAGTTCTTCCTTCGTCCCAACCAACGGCACCATGATTTCGGGTTTGGCATCCACACCTTTGGCTTTCACATTCAATGCGGCCTCGATGATGGCACGCGCCTGCATTTCAGTGATTTCCGGATATGTATTGCCAAGACGGCATCCACGATGTCCAAGCATCGGATTGAACTCCGCAAGATCTTCAACCTTGGCCTTAACTTCTTCGGGAGTAATCCCCATTTCTTCTGCCATTTCTCTCTGGTTTTCCTCCTCATGGGGAACAAACTCATGCAATGGCGGATCCAGCAAACGAATGGTGACAGGCAAACCGTCCATTGCCGTAAAAATTCCTTCAAAATCGCCGCGCTGCATTGGCAGCAATTTAGCCAAAGCCTTTCGCCGTCCTTGCTCATCCTCGGCCAAAATCATTTCACGAACAGCCTTGATTCTTTCACCTTCAAAGAACATGTGCTCGGTGCGGGTGAGGCCAATACCACGGGCACCAAAATCACGGGCAACTTGAGAATCATGCGGTGTATCGGCATTTGTACGAACGTGCATTTTTGTATATTTATCGCACAGATCCATCAACTGGCCGAAATATCCGCTGAGTTCAGCTTCTTTTGTCCCAATTTTTCCTTCCAGTAACTCACCGGTAGAACCATTCAAAGAGACCCAATCGCCTTCTTTAAAGACCTGGCCATTAGCCTCCATTTTTCGTGCTTTATAATCAATCCTAACGGCACCCGCACCGGAAACACAGCATTTTCCCATTCCGCGAGCAACGACAGCTGCGTGAGAGGTCATACCACCACGCGCGGTTAAAATGCCATTGGCTGCATTCATGCCGGCCAAATCTTCGGGTGACGTTTCGATCCGAACAAGAATAACTTCTTCGCCTCTTGCCTTCCATTCTTCAGCTTCATCTGCAAAAAAGACCACGCGACCGGTTGCAGCGCCGGGAGAAGCAGGAAGTCCTGTGGCGACAACATTTGCCTTTGCAAGGGCTTCGCCGTCAAAAACCGGGTGAAGTAATTCATCCAGTCTGTTGGGTTCAACACGAAGAATCGCTGTCTTTTCATCGATCACTCCCTGATCGAGCATCTCCATGGCAATGCGAATCATTGCGGCGCCGGTTCTTTTGCCCGTGCGCGTTTGCAGCAACCAAAGCCTGCCATCCTGGATGGTAAATTCCAAATCCTGCATATCTTTATAATGATTTTCCAGTTTGGTTTCCGTTTCGGATAATTGTTTAAAAACCTCCGGCATTGCTTCTTCAAGTGAGGGATATTTTTCTTTTCTCTCTTCCTCGGAAACATTTGCCAGTTTCGCCCAACGCCGGGATCCTTCGAGCGTGATTTGCTGCGGTGTTCGCACACCGGCAACTACGTCTTCTCCCTGCGCGTTGATGAGATATTCACCGTTGAAAATATCTTCACCTGTAGCAGCATCGCGTGTGAAAGCAACACCGGTCGCTGAATTATTTCCCATGTTGCCAAAAACCATGGCCTGAACGCTGACGGCAGTGCCCCAATCCCCGGAAATGCCGTTCAGCTTGCGATAGACAATCGCGCGCTCATTATTCCAACTGCCAAAGACGGCACCAACGGCGCCCCAAAGCTGATCCCACGGATTTGCCGGAAAATCATGACCCGTTGCTTTTTTCACAGCTTCTTTAAAGCGAGCCACAAGTTCTTTCAAATCATCTACATCCAATTGCGTATCATCAACAACGCCATTTTTCTCTTTAACTTCTTCTATGATGGCTTCAAACGGATCAATGTCTTCTTTGCTTTCCGGCTTGAGTCCGAGAACCACATCGCCGTACATTTGCACGAAGCGACGATAGGAATCCCAGGCAAAGCGCGCATTACCGGATTTTTTTGCCAGCGCCTCGACAGCATCATCATTCATTCCGAGGTTGAGAACAGTGTCCATCATTCCCGGCATGGATACGCGAGCACCCGAGCGCACGGAGACGAGCAACGGATTTTCGCTGCCGCCAAACTTCATATTCATCATATTTTCGATGTGCTTAATGCCTGCTTCAATCTCGGGTTTTATAAGATTGAAAGTTTGCTCTTTACCTTTTTGATAGTACATGGTACAAACTTCAGTTGTAATGGTAAATCCTGCAGGTACGGGTACACCTATCAAATTCATTTCAGCAAGATTGGCACCTTTACCTCCCAATAGATTCTTCATATCGGCGCGACCTTCCGCTTTACCACCGCCGAATAAATAGACATGTTTTTCTGACATGGAACTCTCCTTACAGTTTAAGATTCAAATGATTATCATGATATAATTTTTAAGAGGAAAACAGGGTGAGCGAAAATCAAAACTACATTTTCGTTCCCACCAAATTGCAGCGGGGAGGGGAGTCGAACCCCATTTGAGTAGAAAAGAATTCCCATTCCCTACAGCCCCGCCTCTTCATTTTCTCTTTCACCGCCAACAACAACAAGTTTAATTTTTTACTACAACCTGTGAATTTAGAATTTCACGGTACTTGTCTTTATTTTTCAATATGTCCACGGCCTTGATCAGTGTGGAATCTCTGGAAAACATCGCTTCACTTGCCGCAGCACTGCCGAACAGTTTGCCTGCAATTTCACGTTTCAACAAAAGTTTTATTTGATCTTTTGATGCGTTTTTATCTTTTTCTTTGACAACGGTAAACTGATCCTGAATACTTTTGAAATGATCTGCCATCAAATCATAATAGTTGTCTTTCCTGGCAATTTTTTCCAGGTTCTCCAATTCTGAAACTCCATTTGGCTGGTAATCAAAATCCTTTTCATTGACGAACTGAAAGAATTCGGACAACATATTATCAGTGACCTGAAGATTCTTTTCAAGATCATGATGTTGGGCAACGTAGTTCAAGCTATAGTTAAAAAACATAGACTTGCGAAGCAGGGCTATAACATACCGAGTCGTCTGTTCATTCTTAACTTCTACATCCGGTTTAATACCGCCGCCACCCAGAACAAGGCGGCCATTATGCGTATAAAATTTTTGGACAGGTTTCTTTTTATCCTTCTTTTCGCTTTCTTTCCCCTCAGTTACATCTGAATCATCTTTATTTTCATCATTATAAAAAACCGCATTCGCGCCTTTTTCAAAAACTTCGGGACGCTGAATCAGGCGGCCGCTGGGCATATAATATTGCATTGTCGTTAATTTTAATTGCGCCGTTCCACGTCGGTTAAGCGGAATAACAGTTTGCACAAGTCCTTTCCCAAAAGATTCTGTCCCGACAATCACACCACGATCCAAATCCTGAATCGCACCGGCGACAATCTCTGATGCAGACGCGCTCAACCCGTTAATCAAAACTGCCAATGGAATACTCCCGGCAACCGGCGCTCGTTGCGCCCGGTAATCCTGACGATTTTTCTGATAGCGGCCTTCAGTATATACGACAAGTTCGCCCTTGGCTACAAAATTATCCACCACAGAAACGGCAACATCCAAAAGACCGCCCGGATTACCCCGCAAATCCAGGATAACGCCGTCGAGCCCCTGATCCATCAAATTTTGCAATGCATCGCGAAGCTGCCTCCCGGCACCGCGGTTAAATCTGGTTAATTCTATCAGCCCAATGCCAGGCTTTACAAAGCCCGCATAGTCAATATCTGAAACAACGATTTCATCGCGGATGAGTGTGAAAGCAAGAGGTTCATTTTCTCCTACGCGTTTAATTTTGATGCTTACTTCACTTCCCTTTTCCTTGCCGCGAAGGTTCTCTGCCGTTTGGGATAGTTTCCAGCCTTTTGTACTTTTGCCATTAATCTCAATGATCTGGTCCCCTTCACGAATACCGGCACGAAAAGACGGACTATTGGGAAAAGGCGGTTCCGCGACCGTTGCCCAGCCGTTTCTCAAAACAATACGCATACCAACACCGTAATATTTTCCACGCGTCATAATTTGCAATTCATCCTGAGTTTCCTTTTCCAGATAAACGGTGTAAGGATCCAACTGGTCGAGCATACCTTCGATACCGGCGCGCATAAATTTTTCAGGATTAATTTCCTTTACATAGCGTTTGGTAACCTGTTTGTAAATTTCACCAAAAATATGAAGATTCCTGATCACTTCAGAATAAGGATCCTTCGCGCTTCTACTCTGCAAAGACGAAAACCACCCGACAGTAATGAGGAGCAAAAGTGTAAAAGAGGTGATATATATTGTTTTTCGGTTTCTGTTCATCGATCTTCCTTTCCAGTAGCTAGCGAAAAAAACCACTCGAATTTATTTTTAAAAATATTCCATATTATTTTTTCAATTACTTTTATTTCCTGGTCCCCACTAATGACGGAAAAGCGCTCCGGTTCCAAAGCTGCAACTTTTCGATATCCATCAAACACTCTTTTTTGTAACTCGATCCCTGCGGATTCCATGCGATCATTTGCACGATTTGATTTCTTCATTCGTTCGATTGCAACGTGCGGATCCAAATCAATCAGAAAAGTCAGGTCAGGCACAAGCCCAATTGAACCGATGGTGTTGGCTTGCTTGACCAGATTTAAATCCAGGCTGCGCCCGTATCCCTGATAAGCCGTTGTAGAATCATAAAATCTGTCACAAATAACAACTTTTCCGTCTGCCAAAGCGGGGAAAATAGTTTCCTCCACCATTTGCGCGCGTGCGGCTTCATAGAGTAAAAGTTCAGCCCAGGGTGACATTTCTTCATGCGCATTATCGAGCAAAATATCCCTCACTCGCTCGGAAATTCTCGTAGCTCCCGGATCGCGCAATAAAACGGAATCGACACCATTATTCTGCAATCTCTGATAAAGTAACTTTGCCTGGACAGATTTTCCGGATGCATCTATTCCTTCAAATGTAACAAATTTTCCGCGACTTTCTTTCCCAACGTTTATCATTTTTTCGATCTCACTCGCCAGCTTCCGCCCTTAAAACGCCAGTAATTCAACACAAGGCGAACCCCTTCGTCCGCTGTTTGAATTCCCCAAACTCCATACAATCCCCAACCAAGCACAAATGCGGCAAAATAGTTAAAACTAATTTCGAACGTAACCACAAAAATCATCGTCATCCACATCAGCCATTTTAAATCACCGATGCCGCGCATGTTGCCGGCCAGAACATTGCTCATGGCTTTGGGGATTTGTGCGGCAGCAAAAACAAAGATAACTTTTCGGCCAAGAGCCACGGTGGCAGGATCGGTCGTAAAAACAACGATCAAAATTTTAGAGAACAACATCATAATCACGACAATAACAAAAACAAAAACCGCCATGACCCGATGTGTTATATGTGCCATTTTTTCTGCAAGCACATTTTCATCCGCCCCGAGGTTTTTGCCCATCGTGGTCATTGCCGTCAGAGCAAAACCCATATAAACCATTGACAAAACAGCCTGAATGCGAAGAAAAACAGCATGCACTGTTAATGTCGTTACGCCAATCCCTGCCACATAGCTGGTGACCACTAACTGACCCAAAGCCCATGTGAGTTGCTCAACTGTAGTTGGCAGCCCATAATTAAAAAGCTGTTTAAAACTCGACCAACGTGGTGTTGTGAGTTCACGAAATGACAAATATATCTGCAACTTGCGGCTTCGCACCAGATAAAAACTGATGAGAAATCCACAACTATGGGCAATACCGGCAGCCAGAGCCGCCCCTTTTACTTCAAGACGCGGGAGACCAAACAAACCAAAGATCAACAAGGGAGATAGCACTAAATTCAGGCTATTGATAAAAACATTGACGGTCATGGAATATTTTGTATCGCCCACCGCACGAATAATTCCGACTGCAACAAAATTTGTGATGAGCAACGGCGCAAAATAAGAGATCGTTTGCAAATATGTAACGCCCGCCGCTTGCGCAGCAGATTCGCCATTCTCTTTGATAAGCCGAAACAGATAAATAGCCCCTGAATGCCAAATCAAAGCAAAGGCCAGAGCCATAATAATACCCAATATCATGGCCTGGCCAAAAATATGATTCGCCTCATGCTTCTCGCCGGCGCCAAGATGTCTATTTATAATGAGGCTGGCACCGACAACAAACGTAAGCAGTACGGCAAAAAAGACCATGATCACCTGAATCGCCATGCTGTGACCGGCAAATGCCGCCCCACTCAACTTCCCGATAAAAATTGCTTCGATCGTAAACATCAACGTTTGCGAAGCAAGGTCGATAACAGCGGGCAGGGAAGTTTTTAAAATGGTTTTTAAAGGTGATGGTTGCTTCAATCCAGTCTTTCGTTTTGGGCACGGATAGTCGTTCTATGCATTTAATTCCAGGAAATCTTGTTAATTCTATAGCAATAATTCCGCTTCACTCAGTCGTAATATTCCAGGCCCAAATGAGTAATCAGGTCTTCACCTTTCAGGTGACGCAAGGTATTTTTCAATTTCATTAACTGAATGAAAATGTCGTGTTCAGGATACAGCCCCTTTCCCACGATTGGGCTTTTGAAATAGAATGACAACCATTCCTGAATTCCGGACATTCCTGCGCGCTGGGCCAAATCGATAAACAATGCCAGATCTAGTGCAACCGGTGCAGCCAGAATACTATCCCGGCAGAGGAAATCAACTTTAATCTGCATAGGATATCCCAGCCAGCCAAAAATATCAATGTTATCCCAAGCCTCTTTGTTATCGCCAATAGGCGGATAATAATTGATTCGTACTTTGTGATACAAATCTCCATACAATTCGGGATTTTTTTTCGGTTGAAAAATGTACTCAAGCGCCGAAAGTTTGGTTACTTCTTTCGATTTGAACGAAAGAGGTTCATCCAATACTTCGCCGTCTCTGTTGCCAAGGATATTTGTCGAGAACCAGCCATGAACGCCCAACATGCGCGCTTTGAGGCCGGGCGCTAACAGCGTCTTCATAAATGTTTGCCCGGTTTTGAAATCCTTGCCGGCAATAGCAACATTATTCTTTTTGGCAAGTTCTTCCAATGCAGGAATATCATGCGTCATGTGCGGCGCGCCATTGGCATAGGGAATTCCGGATTTCAGGGCGGCATAAGCGTAAATCATACTTGAAGAAATCGCATCATGATTTTCTCTCATAGCTTTTTCAAAGCTCTCAAGGGTATCCCAAACAGGATCATACTCTATATATGTTTCAGTACTCCCACTCCAGACGATGACAATACGATCCAGATTATTCTCTTTCTTAAAATTGGCCATATCGTCCATCAGTTGTTCAGCCAGGTCCATTTTATTTTTGCCAACTTTTTTGTTGGGTCCATCAAGTCGTTTAACATACTTTTTATCAAAAACGGCCTTCATCGGCTTGATGGCATCCAGTTGCGGTTTTACTTTATCCAGGTCGTCTTTGGTCAATACTTTTGCATTCAAAGCAGACTCGTAGACGTTGACAGGAAAAATATCCCATCCGCCAAAAACAATGTCATCCAAGTTAGCAAGAGGAACAAAATCTTTAATCATTGGCGTCCGATCCTCTGTGCGCTTTCCCAAACGAATTGTCGCCATCTGGGTTAAAGAACCTATTGGTCTTGCATAGCCATTGCGTACCATTTCAACACCGGCAATCATCGTTGAACCGACTGCTCCCAATCCGGGAAGCAGAATGCCTAATTTCCCTTTCGGTTCTTTAATAGGAACACCTTTCTCAGCCACTGTAAATCTCCTTTCACATAGAGTTATAATGAGTAATTTAAAAAATCGTGACGACCTTTCATTCTCGTTTTATTCTATTGTTTTCATCCACAAACAGAGCAACAGGTTTGAAAGTTAATATTTCAGATTCGTCGACGATGGCATACGAAATAATGATAATCAAATCATCCACATGTGCCCAGCGGGCCAATGCGCCGTTGATGCACACCTCACCGGAACCCCTTTCGCCTTCAATAATATAGGTCTCGGCACGGGTTCCGTTGTTTATATTTACAATCTGAACTTTTTCAAAAGCCAGTAAATTGGCAGCCTCCATCAAATCTTTATCAAGTGTAAGACTACCCTCATAATTCAAATTCGCATCCGTCACACGTGCGCGGTGAATTTTTGATTTGCACATAAGCCGCTGCACTTTAAATACCTCCTGCTTGTCTATTCTCTACAAATTTCTTTTCAATAGAATCATTCATGAGCAATATCCGGCGGCAACTTGTTCCATTTGGAAGAATTCTCTTTTGACCAAATATGAAAAATGCGCTGAAATGCTGTATAATTTGCAAAAAAAGCGATGAACAAAATTGCAAAAATAAAAGTATACTTTGAAATAAGCGCTCCCACGCCCAGGAGTACAATTCTTTCCGGGCGCTGCATCACACCAACCTTACAAGAAAAACCAAGTCCTTCGGCGCGGGCACGAACATAACTCACCATCAGTGATCCGGCCAAACCAATAAAAACCGCCATGGCATAGAGTAGTCCGATTTTCGAATCTCCAACATAATGAACCACAAAATAGAACATGATGCCAAAGTAGATGATGATCTCAGCATAGCGATCGAGGGTTGAATCATAGAGTGCACCGAATTTGGTTACTCTGTTGGAAGCGCGGGCAACAGCACCATCGACCATATCGAAAAGACCGCCGAGCAATAAAAGAACTGCGGCCAGCCTTAACGATCCTTTGGCGAACTGGTAGGCCGACGAAATGCAAATAAGGAGAGAAATGGTGGTAAAAAAATTGGGGTTCAACTTGTAATGCACGAAGAACCGGATGATAGGTTGAATAAGAGCAACGAACTTGTCTTTAACAACCTCTGGTAACAGGACTATTTTCATTTTTATCTTTTTTTTAGTTAATCCGTTTTTTTAAAGCGTTTTAATTTGCGCGTCAACCCGCTCACGACAACCACGAACTCACCTTTGAGCGGCATTTTGTCAATTTGCAGACTCATGTCAGACAACGAACCACGCAAAATGGTTTCAAATTTTTTTGTTATCTCCCTGGCCACGACAACATCCCGATCGCCAAAGGCTTCGTACAAATCACCGAGCGTTCTTTTGATCCTGTTGGGAGATTCGTAAAAAATCAATGTACGGGGATCCTGGCTCAAGTCCTGCAGACGAGTTTTCCTGCCTTTCTTAGCAGGCAAAAACCCTTCGAAAGCGAAACGATCAGTCGGCAAACCGGAAATAACAAGCGCAGGTACAAGAGCTGTCGCACCGGGAATGGCTTCAATACTAATTCCGGCAGCAATTGCCTTTCGGACGAGATAAAAAGCGGGATCGGAAATGCCGGGTGTTCCCGCATCCGAGATAACAGCAATGGAATCACCTTTATTCAATCTTTCAATGAAAAAAGCCGTCACTCTTTCCTTATTAAAATCGTGATAGCTTTTTAACGGTGTTTTTATTTGAAAATGATCAAGCAGAATCCTGCTTTTTCGAGTATCCTCGGCAGCGATTAGTTCCACCTGGCGCAGCGTATCCAAAGCACGCAATGTAATATCACGCAAATTTCCTATCGGCGTACTCACCAGATACAAAGTAGCCGGACCGATTTCAAAAATTTTGTCCGCTGGCGTGATCTGCCTCCACGTAAAGTATACAACCGCCTGAGAAATTAAACTGGAAAACTTAGTGAAAATATGACTAAAAGTCAATAGAAAGGATAATATGGACGGAACACATAACTTGTGGGTGCTTTAATGCTACAAGCGGCCACCAATGAGTAATATGTTATCAATTCTGCTTATTAAATTAAAATTCAACAGATGTGCAAACGCAAACTCAAAAAACATCCTCACCCAGGCAGGCATTGCATCGATCCGGGCGGCATAAGGATTTGTTTAAATGAATCAGTCCCTGTTGATGGCGCACGCCCATTTGTTGCGGCCCGGAGTTTTCCTGTCCGAAGAGCTGTTTTCTCATGAATCGTGTCACCTCATTTTCTGAAAGACGCGGGAATTGAGCATATATTTCTTTCATAGCAATGCGCAAGCGGCCATCATCCGCCTCCCCGGCATAAGCGATCATCCCCGGGATGACGACATTAACGACAATGTCTTTAGCGCGATCCTGGCCGACAATCGCTTGATCCTTTTGTGCGCTAACACCATTCAAGTGCACCTGGTCGAAGCAATAGTGATCATGCCAAAATCCTTCAGCCTCGACAAAAAATAATTTTGCAAGTTCCCTGATCGCTTTTATCGGCTGTTTTTCGCAGCTTAAAACCACTTTTTCAATGCTGCCGACAAAACCGTCATTTAAAAAACGCAGCACATACACCGCGGCGGCAGCGATGCGGCGTGTCGGAAAGTTTTGCGGACGAAGACGGAAGAAGCGCCATGCTTCCGCATGTAAATGATCGATCTTTTGCTGCAATGGAAAATTTCGCCAATAGTTTTCCAATTCATCGACCGTGTTTTGTATTTCAGCATCAAAAGTCGTTTCTTTTGCAACACTTTGTGACGGCAGTAATCCGGCGGCTCCCATCAGATAGGCTTCGGCTTTGCTCCGGGCGATATTGGGCGGATCATTCCACAAATAGTCCCACAGTGTTTCCAGCGGAAGTTTTTGCGCCAGATTACGAAACGGAATCTGGTTTTTTGAATACCCCAGGGCCTCAAAAATGGATTGATAAAAAATCTGATCCCATGAATCCGTTTGCCGTCTTTCCACAAACCGATTTACTTTTAAGGCAAGGCGCGCTTCTCCGGCACGTTCAAGAATTCTTGTAATTTTATTATCGTCTTCCACGCTCAGAGCACAAATCACAGGCGACGCAGCATCCACATGAAACTCGGGATCATTTTCAAGTTCTTCGGCTGTTTTTTCCAGAAACTGGTCAAGGTTTAGGGTGGGTATGATTTGTCCGTCCTGACGAAGGGTGCGAAAATCCGGCGGGCAACTCATGGTTACAACATGCAAAATAACGTTATTGTATCGCGGATCGTGATGGTGGCCGTGCGAAAACCAGTCTCCGGCAATGGGGTGGATTTCGATGTCACCGCGGACCATCTTTCCCTCGAGAAGAACAAGCGCGTTGAGAAAGTCCGGCCCGGCATCGAAATTTCGCACGCCCTTTTCACGAATTTCGATTTTACGTCCATCCACGGTGGCCAACAGTTCCCCAAAAGTCCGATCCAGCCATATTTTATAGAGAAAACTTTCCCGGGCAGGTTCGTTTATTTTGTTCACAGGAATCCCCTCAAGAAATGATTTTTTCTTGTACCTTTACTAAAGCTGCGCGCTGTGCCCTGTTTATCCCATATTTTCAATTGTTATTCTGACAAATGGCAATACCTGCAAAAGCTGGAGGAGCTTTAGTAAAGATGTGCGATAAAGGTATGCTGTAAAACTAGTGTAAAAACTTGAAAAGAATGGTAATGATTATGAGAATACTAAAGCCGACATTCATAAAAGTAAACATCATGGTAAAACGTTTATTCATATCTTCAAAGCGCTTATCCATGTACCTGTACATGTCCTCAAAACGTTTGTCAATAGCTTCAAAACGTTTATCCATAGCTTCAAAACGTTTGTCCATAAATTCAAAACGTTTGTCCATAGTTTCAAAACGTTTATCCATAGTTTCAAAACGCCTATCCACAACCCCAAAACGTTTTTCAATGGCCTCAAACCCCAGCTTCATCGTTTCGGCAAGGACTTTCATGTCGTTACGAAACCCGGCGATGTTTTGGTCGTAGGTACTTTTTCGGACGATATTTTCCGCCAGAAAAACAACATAGCGATGAAGTGATTCTTTGTTTTTCACTTCAAAGGCATTTTCAAGCTCGCGTTCTAATATTTCGGCCATGCTATTCATATTAATTCCATTGATTATTAATAAAATATAGCATTTTTCTCAAAACAATGCAATAAAAAATAAGCTTAAATCCAAAGTAAACTCAAATTTTAATCGCCGAAAGGGAACGGCCTTTATCCTACATTCACTTTTTCCCTGCAACCTCGGCATGCTGCTCCTCATGCCGGATCAATCTATTTGGCCAAATAAAGCCTTCCCCATTCAAGATGTTCCTGCCGTTGTTCAAATCAAACGACAGCTCATTCAATCTTTGCAGCACGGCGTTTCGATCTGCGCCGTAGAGCAAATGGGGCTGAAAATTGACATCTGCATTATAAACAGAAATAGGCCGGGCGCGCGCAGAAAGCAGTCCATTCGGGGTGATCATGGTCTGCAAAACAATGCTGTCGCGCGCATCCTCGCTGTACGAGGCAAAAACATAATTGCCGAGGCTATAGGCAATGAGCCTGTTCTTATAAAGTTCCAAACCCTGCAGAACATGTGGATGATGTCCAAGCACCAAATCTGCGCCCAAATCAATGGCCTTGTGCGCATAATAAATTTGGTATTCCTTGGGAGTCGTTCTTTTTTCCGCCCCCCAATGAAAACTGACGATCGTCAGATCGGCATCTTGCTCACATTGCCGCACAAGCCGCCGGAACTTTTTTTCATAAGGATAGCACGTTCCGCACGATGTGTCGCTTGCCCAGAACTCTTTTGGAAACGTCATCGAAAAACCGAGAAAAGCGATCCTGATTCCGAAATAATCGACGATGGTTGGGACGCATGCACTGTCGCGATTGGCCCCGGCGCCGATGTGATAGATTTTCATCGAATCGAGAGTAGAAATCGTGTTCCTTAAACCTTCGCTGCCAAAATCGAGAATATGATTATTGGCCAGATTGAGGACATCGATGCCTGCTTTTTTTATACCTGCTGCAAATTCCGGGGGAACTTTGAAGGTGAATTTTTTCCCCTCAAATTGTTCACCGGAATCACTTAGTGGGGCTTCCAGGTTGGCAATGGCAAAGTCGGAACTTTGGAGCAGCACGCGTGTGCTGTCGAATGGATAATCAACGCCTTCCTGGCGAACGACGTTGATTATCCAGGAACTCATCATCAGATCACCGACAGCGGTTACGCTCAACAGCGGCATAGGCCTCGAAATATCCGCACTGCGGCGCAGATGAATTCGCTGTACCGTCCCCGTGTCCAATGAAAGCTGCCGCGGAATTTTGATAACAGCCATTTCTTTGCGGCCGGCACATCCGGCAAAAAGAACAAGCAATACCGCTACCAGAATTCTCTTTTTAGCCAAAATACCCTTGTTCACTCTTTATCTTTTTTCTCTGAGATGATCTCGGCATCCTCAACCGGAGAATCTGCGGGTGGGACATCCTCACCTGCATCCGTTGCGTCGGTTTCTTCCGCCGTTTTTTTTCTGGATTCTTCACGTTCACGGCGCTCTTTTTCTTTCTCTTCCCTGACTTTAATGATTTCGTTTTTCTTTTCGTCGAGGCTTTTCTCCAGTTCCATCAGCTCATCGATAAGACGCTTGACATCCGCATCGGCACCGACATTCTTTTTCTTGTTCTCTTTCAGAATCTCGTACGTGCGACCGCCAAGCTCTGAGAATCCTTTTTCAATGTTTCTTTTGATGCCGATAATATCGACTTTAATCTTACCGATCTTGCTGTATTCTTCTGTTTTATCGACAACCAGTTCAATCCCATCACGAATACCGTCGCGAATATCTTCCCATAGTGATCCCATTTCTATTCCTCCAAAAGTTTAAAATTAGAGATTTGATTTATTGAGTAATTATTTTCTTCCGCCTAAAAA
>JAADGR010000138.1 GCA_013152225.1 Calditrichota bacterium | reverse complement strand
GCTTCCCTATCGATTTTGCTTTTTATTCATTCGGATAGCAGATAATAAGAAATTTTTGTTTTGTGCAATATCGGCAAAACACAGGCAACCAAAACAAGTAGTTAAACCAGACGGCAAAGGCTCGGCGGCGATATGAAACGTTTGCGGTTTTACTTCTGCCCTATTCCGGTTGTTACGATTTCACTTTAAATTTTACCCCCGGTTAAATTTTTGTTAGCAGTTAGAAGGCTTTGGTGCGTAGTTTCCAAATATGATCTTAAAATATTGTAAACTTTCTGCGCCTTTCTTATATTAAAATCAATGATGATAATAAAAAAGGATTATAAGTTCATAGTTATGAAAAAATCGATTACAAGAGATAAATTACTAAATGAGATTGCAAAAATTCCGGAAGAGAAGCTAGCATATCTCTATAACTTTATACATGATTACCGTTTAGGGCTGGAAGCAAAGAAACCTAACGCGCAAAAAATTATGCAATTAGCCGGAAGCTGGAATGATATGTCTGAAGAGGATTTCAGCGAATTCATGAATGAAATAAAAGAACGTCGTTCAAAAGCTTTCTCGTCAAGGAGAAAACGTGAAACCCGCATTGATTGATACTGATATTCTTTCACTCTTTCTTAGAAATCACCCCAAGGTAAAACAAAATTTTGAGAGATATTTAACGGAATATTTTACAATTAATTTCAGCATTATCACATATTACGAAATAGTCAGTGGCTTAAAATATAAGGATGCTCATAAGCAGCTCAAGGCATTTGAAGAACTTGCTAAAAACAGTTCCATATTATTGGCTACAGAAGAGTCTATGAATATCGCTGCAGAAATATATGCAGATTTGCGTAAAAAGGGCGAATTAATAGATGATATTGATATTTTGATTGCCGGTATTGCAAAATCTAATGATTTGATTCTTGTTACACATAATCGCAGTCACTACGATAGGATATCTGATTTAGTTATAGAAGACTGGAGTGAGAATTAAGACATATTTTTAAAGCTCATTGTCATCCGGCTGCTAACGAAATAATCTATCAAACATCGAGCGGGTGCACAAACAGATCTCCAAATTACGATAACACGAGCTCGGATATTTATTAACTGTGTCGGGCTCGGCGGCGAATCTGTTTTTCGGATTCCTCGTGCTATTTTTTAGTTTTTTTGCTAACTGCGAGGTTTAGGGGTTATGCAGCCGAAAAAGTATTGGGCTCTCTCTCCGATTCGCAATGTGAGTCCCCGCATGAAAGGATATATTATTGACACGCTTAGACTAAACCTGCCGGAACAAATCCACTCTAAAGGACGTCAATATTCTTTCCTCTTTTTCACCGGCGCGATTCTAATCCTGTCAATCATGGTCGGATGCAGCACTCGCCCCCGGATTGAAGATCTCGCAGCGGTTGAATACACACCGCTACCCGGAGATGACTGGAAAGTATCGACGCCCGCAGAGCAGGGATTGGATCCGATGCTTGTGGCGGAGCTGTATTTCGATGCGGCTGAATTGGAGACCCTCTATGGGTTGCTGGTTATTAAGAACGGGTATCTGATAGCCGAAAGCTACTTCAATGATGGGTCGATTGAGCAGTTGTCCGGACGGCAATCGGTGACAAAGAGTTATGTCTCGGCATTGGTCGGGATTGCGCTAAATCAAGGCTGTCTGTCCGGCTTGGATCAGAAGATGATGGATTTCTTCCCGGAATTCTCCGGACAAATATCTGACCCGAGGAAAGAGCAGATCACTATCCGGGACATGTTGCAGATGCGCTCCGGATATCCCTGGGAGGAGCGCACGCCACCTTATCATAATATTCTTTTTTTTAGCGATAACTGGCATTGGCTGCCGCACATCGTTGATTTTCCTCTCACCAGCGATCCCGGAACCGAGTTCGGTTACAGCAATCTGACGTCCCATCTGCTGGGGGTGATTGTGGCGCGGGCGTGTAAAACAGATCTTCAGTCATACGCTAAGGAGCATCTTTTCGCGCCGATTAACGCGGAAGTGAACGATTGGAGCCGCGATGCGGATAACTACAACTGGGGCTGGGGGGAAATCTACGTTACGGCTCGTGACATGGCTAAATTCGGCTTGTTATATCTCAACAACGGTGAGTACAAGGGGAAACGGGTACTTTCCACAGATTGGGTCAGGGCGTCGCTGAAAACCTATTCGGAGGATATCAATTTCACCGGCATTTTATCAAGCAAACTGGGCGATTATTTTCGCGACATCGGGTATGGTTATCAATGGTGGTCCGCCAGGGTAGGCGACCATCGTTTCAACTACGCGTGGGGGCATGGCGGACAACTGATTATCTTGCTGGATGAGCTCGACATGATCATTGTCACGACCGCGGATCCGTTGAATAATATATCGGGGGATGAAGCATGGAAGCACGAAGGAGCGATCATTAACCTGGTGGGTAAGTTTATCAAATCCTTACCTAAGGAGCGATGAGCAGCCGGAGTGTTGTTCCTGCCGGCTAACGAAACAGGGTATTAAACATCGGGCAAGCGCATCAACAGACCGCCGAATTACAATATTGCGAGCTCCGATATTCACCGCCTGTGTCGGACTCGGCGGCAAATTTATCTTTTTCGGATTCCTCGTGCTATTTTTTAGTTATTTTGCTAACTGCGAGGTTTAGGGGTTATACTGTTTGATATCTATGCCAGTTAATTAAAGTTGTCGTTATTAATATGAAAGAAGATCCCAATGAAACTTTCACTAATTTTATTAATATTGATAGCATTCATATCATGTAAGAAATCATTGTCTAGCCTTGAGTCTGGAGAAGAAGAAGCAGTTACGGCATGGGTAAATACAAATGGATTACAAGGTATTACCGTAACCTGCCTTGCAAAACATAATAATAATCTTTTTGCAGGCACTAGCAATAGAGGAATATACTGGTCTACTGATAATGGTGCTAATTGGAAACCTAGAAAAAATGGATTGACAGACACTTTAGTACGTACAATGGTTGCCAATGATAAATTTCTTTTTGCTGGTACTGAGAAACATGGTGTTTTTAGATCAAGTGATGATGGGTTTACCTGGGAAATTTCAAACAATGGCATTGGGAATCGTAAAATTCTAAGTCTTGCTGTAGTTGATAATTATGTTTTTGCAGGTACTATGAAAAATGGAATTTATCGCTCAAGTGATCAAGGTTCAACTTGGCAGTGGTGTGGCAACGGAATTCCTTTTAGTTTTATTCGCTCACTTGCGGTGTCTGATTCTGGAATATTTGCGGGGACAGAAGACGGTGGGATTTATAGGTCAACCGATTTAGGAACAACCTGGAATACAGTTTCAATTCCGAATACAAGCGGATGGATTTCTTCTCTTTACATTTATGGAGAAACAATTCTAGCTAGCTCAGAAGGTATCTCCTCCAAAGTATATCGTTCTACAGATCTTGGTATTTCTTGGCAAAAATCAGATAGTGGCATGTCTGCTCCGGGAGTATATGCGTTCACTAGTGCCCAAAGCACCATATTTGCTGGGACATATTGGGGGTTCTTTTTTTCAACAGATAATGGTGTGAGTTGGATTGAAGCTTCTCAAGGTCTTCCAGATAAGACAATATATGCTGTTATAGTTGATAGTCCGTTTGTTTTTGCCGGTGGATACGCAAAAGGAGTCTGGCGGAGAGAATTATCTCAAATATTAACTAACGAATAGGCTTTGCACCGGACGCTATTCAATAAGTAGCCGCAGGCTCACCTTTTAAATCGGCGTCCGGCTGTCCCGACATATCGGGAATCCCCTCTTATGCTACGACAAGCCCGTGTTGAACTTAGACCACGCTTCCCTATCGATTTTGCTTTTTATTCATTTGGATGACAGATAAGAAAAAATATTTGTTTTGTGCTATATCGGTAAAACACAAGCAACCGAAACAAGTCGTCCAACCAAACACCAAAGGCTCGGCGGCGATTTGAAGCGTTTACGGTTTTACTACTGCTCTTTTCCGGTTGTTACGATTGAGCTTTAAATTTTGCAGCTGGTTAAATT
>JAADGR010000177.1 GCA_013152225.1 Calditrichota bacterium | reverse complement strand
AAGCGGATCACAGACGCGCATGGTGCCGGTCGCCGCTGCGCCGGTTAATCTTGTGGATGCCGCTGTGGCCAAGCCCTGGCAGGATTCGGCTATAAAAGATGAGATTCTGAAAATAGGCAAAGTCTCGGGGACGGCCGAGGCAACAATCGGCATGGCCGTTAAAAAAAGCGGACGCACCACCGGGTTGACGGAGGGCAACATTACGGTACTGGATGCCACAATTGAAGTGGGCTATGGCGGAAACCGGGTTGCAACGTATGAGCATCAGCTTTTGTCTAACGACATGTCCGATCCCGGTGATTCCGGTTCTCTTTTGGTCGACAGTGAAAATCATGCTGTGGGGCTGCTTTTTGCCGGCTCGGACGAAGTAACTGTTTTCAATCCGATTGACGCGGTATTGTCTGCTTTGAACATAAAGATTTGATCAACCTTTCTGCCCCAATGCCGATTTATAATATCATAACACTTTTAGGTTTTGGCTTTGGAACTGCGCTCACCATCGTTCTGCTCAGTCTTTCCATAAAAAAAATGCCGAAACGTTACGATGACTATGCATTCGGCGTAGTGATGATTTCCTGCGTTTTGTGGCATGGCGGCAATTTTTTAGCATTGCTCCTGGAAATGCTTTTTGGCTCCGTCATCTCCGGGGCAGTAAATATTGTTTTAGGTTTTGCTTATTTGGGCCTTGCCGTCATGCCTTCCGCACTTTTGCACGTTCATCTTGGCATTCTGTATCGGGCCAGATTGGGGAACCATCGGCCTCTCAGGAAGCGGCAGATATTTTCACTGGCGGCAACCTATTTGCCAATGGTTGTTTTTCTCAGCCTCAGCCTTCCCGCGTTTCGCCAGGGGCAAACGCTGTCATACCTCAGTGCATCTCTTGCCAAACCCTTTTCAATCTGGATACTCATTTCAATTATTGCTTCCATCACCATCTCCGGCAAGCTGACAAAAATTCTCAAGCAAGAGTCCGAGCGGCATTATTACAGAGATATGAGTTATTTACTTGCCGGCATTGGCCTGGGTTTAATTTTAGTGTACATTATTCCGATATACAGGCTTGCTTATGTCGGCCAGTATTTGAATTTGATGATGCAGTTATCACCCAGCTTCCCTCTGGCGGTTCTGGCGTATTATGTTTATCGCTACAATTTTTATCGGCTCGTTGTCAAACCGAGTTTGATTTATTCCATCATCTACGGCATTGTCATGGCCATTTATCTTCTCGGCATTCGCAAGGTTGGGGAATATCTCAGCCAGTTTCCTGAAGTAAATTCGACGTTTATTGAGGGGCTGCTTCTTGTTGCGCTTGTTTTTGCTTTTCAGCCTCTTCGTTCGCAGATACAAATGAAACTGGATAAAATTTTTTTCAAAGACCGCTATTATTACCAGCAATTTTTACGTGAACTGAGCGATTCGATAAGTCATGTTGTTGATCTGGAAAAGCTTTTGCAGATCATCAGTCAGGCGCTGACCAAGACCCTGAAAGCAAAGACGTGTACACTTGTTGTTTTCAACATTATTGACGGCAAGCCGGTTATCTATAAAACTTTTGGCAACCAAAAGATCAGGGATGTCGAATCGCTTGTCGATGCCCTGAATGCCACGCACCCTTTTCGTTTACGCCGGCAAATGCGCGATCATCGTGTGAGACTGGCGCTGGATCGCAACCGCTTTGAAATTGCCTTTCCCATTTATTCCAGGGACAATCTGATCGGCCTGATTTGTCTTTCCGAAAAACAAACGGGTAACGACTATACGGATGAGGAATTCGATGTTTTGCAAACTTTTGCAAACCAAATCGCACTCGCTTTCCTTAACGCCCGGTTAGTTCAGGATCGGCTTGACCTGGAAGCGAAAATTTATCAATCGGAAAAATTAAATTCACTCGGCCAATTGGCAACAACAATTGCGCATGAAATAAAAAATCCCCTCTCCTCGATAAAAACCATCATCCAGGTGCTGCATGAGAATGCGAGGGAGGAGGATGCAGAAGACCTCGAAATTGTGATTAAAGAAATCAACCGTTTGAATGCAGTTTTGGACAAGCTTCTCAGTTTTGCCCGGTCTTCCGAAGCGAATGTCGATCGTGTGGATGTTTCGGAGATTATCGACGATGCAATTGCCCTGCTAAAACATCAGGCAAAAAAATCAAACATTGACATTCATTATACCAAAATACCGTCAGCGATTGTTGTTGCAAAAAAGCAAACCGTGCGGGAAATAATTTTTAATCTTGTGCTGAACTCGATCCAGGCCATGCCGAATGGCGGCAAGCTTGATATTTCCCTGACGCCGTCGGCCGAAGCTGTCTCCAGGTCCAGGCTAACGGGAAGAGTTAATTTCCCCAATAATGAGAAATGGTTGCAGATTTTAATCAGGGATAATGGGCTTGGAATCCCGGAGGAAAACCTCAACAGAATTCTCGAACCCTTTTTTACAACAAAAAGTGTCGGCACCGGCCTCGGGCTGGCGATTGTTAAAAGAAACGTTGAAGAACTTGGAGGCTATCTGGAGGTTAAAAGTCATTCCAACGAAGGAACGGAATTTAAAGTGCTTCTTCCCTTTGCCACAAACGAAATGGAATACAATAAAAAATGAAAAATCAGGATATAAAAATCTTAATTGTTGATGATGAAGCTTCTGCCAGATATGGAATGAGACGGGCGTTGCAAAAAAGCGGCTATCATCTTTATGAAGCGGAAAACGGGCGGGAAGCGTTGCGGCAAATGCAAAAAGTTACTCCGGAGATTATTCTCTGCGACATGAACATGCCGGAGATGAACGGTCTCGAGTTTCTCAAAGCCATCCACGAAGAGCCTTATGGCCTGAATGCAAAACCTCTTACCATCGTAATTACAGCATACGGGTCTGAAAAGATTGCCGTCGAGGCGATGAAAGCGGGCGCTTACGACTACCTCTCCAAACCTTACGATATTGACGAACTCCGTCTGCTCATTCAGCGCGCGGTCGATAAATTGAACCTGGAATGGGAAAACCGTCGTTTGCGGCAGCAGCTCGATATTTCGACGGGCGGGGAGATCATCGGCAAAAGCCAAGCCATCGAGCATGTGAAAAACTTGATCGCCAAAGTGGCTCCGACCGACGTAACCGTTCTGCTGACTGGTGAAAGCGGTACCGGGAAAGAACTGGCTGCGCAAACGATCCACTCACAGAGCCCGCGCAGGGACGGGCCATTCATTACCATGAATTGCGCTGCCATTCCCCGGGACCTGGTCGAAAGCGAATTGTTCGGACATGAAAAAGGAGCATTCACCGGCGCCACGGAAAAAAGGCAGGGGAAATTTGAACTGGCCGATGGCGGCACACTTTTTCTTGATGAAATTGCCGACATGAGCCTGGAAACGCAGGCAAAAATTTTGCGCGTTCTCGAAGATAAATCATTTACAAGATTGGGCGGCAAAGAAATAATTCGCACCGACGTCAGGCTTATTAGTGCAAGCAACAAAGACCTTCCCCGGGAAATCGAGGCGGGCACTTTTCGCCAGGATCTTTATTTTCGTTTAAAAGTCGTGGAACTCAAGCTGCCGCGTCTGGCCGAACGCAAGGAAGACATTCTCATTTTGGCTGAGCATTTTTTGCGTTTTTTTTCTGAAAAGCATCGTCGCAATTTGCAGAAAATCGATGCACACGCTTTGCGGTTATTGCAACAATATGAATGGCCGGGAAATGTGCGGCAACTCATGCATGTTATTGAACAAAGCGTTGTGCTTGCCGACGAAGAATGTTTGCGCGCAGAACATCTTCCCCCGGAAATTATTGCCGACCAAAGTCGTGCAGATTTTGACCTGAGCCTGGGGAATCTTTCGTTTCGCGAAGAGAAGGAGAGAGCTGTAAAAATCATTGAAAGGGAGATCATCGAAAAGGCGTTGCAGAACAGCAACGGCAACGTCAGCCAGGCCGCACGGGAATTACAAATGAAACGACAATTTCTTCAGCAAAAAATGAGCAAACTGGAAATTCGCGCGGCAAAGTTTCGCCGGGAGAAAGTATAATAAAAAAGTACGAGACTTTATTTATTATGCCAAGGA
>JAADGR010000104.1:4104-5717 GCA_013152225.1 Calditrichota bacterium | reverse complement strand
AAAAAGTCGGTATGCCGAAATTTATCATGCCGCAGAATCTTGTGCACCTGGAGAATATTCCATTAAACATCCGCAAAGACAGCATTCACCTGGATGCTCTTTTAAGCCGTATCCCGGAAGCCAAAGTGTACCATGCTTTATCCACCGGATTTGCAGGATTGCTTGCGACAAGAAAAAAGCAAATGGCAAATAGTCCGATGATATTAACCGAGCATGGGATTTATTGGCACGAGATCGAGCTTGGTGTCGATGAACTGGAATGCGGATTTAAAATTATTCACAGCAAAGACGGCCGGCTCAAACTTGGCCGCTCGTGGGAAGACTGGCTGTTCAGATTCAAACTCTTTGCCCGCACTGCGTACGAGGCGGCGGACCAGATAACAACGGTTTGCACAAAAAACAAAGACATGCAAATATCGCAAGGAGCACCGGCGAGCAAATGTCAAGTTATTCCAAATGCCATCGACATGTTACCTTTTCGACATATACATAAGAAATTCTATGAAAATGAAACAATAAATATCGGCCTTGTCGGACGCGTAACTTCTATCAAAGATATCAAAACATTTATTAAAGCATGTGCACTTGTTAAAGAGCGGCTTCCAAAAAGTCAATTTTATGTCATCGGCCCGACAGATCAGGATGTAAAATATTTCAAAGAATGCCGCGAACTGGCATCTTTACTGAATTTGTCTGAATTGCATTTCACCGGAAATGTCGATCCAATGGATTACTATGAAATCCTCGATGTGGCTGTGCTCACAAGTCAAAGTGAGGGACAACCTTTTGCGCTGATTGAAGCGATGGCTGCCGGCATCCCTGTTGTGGCTACCGATGTGGGGGGCTGCAGGGAATTACTTCAGCCGGCGCCTGAAATGAACTGTACTGCCGGGATACTTTGTCCCGTCGGAGATGCCCGGCAGATTAGCCGGGCCATTCAAAAGCTCTGCACGAATGAAACGCTATGGAATTCGCTCTCACAATGTGGTAAACAAATTGTGGCAACCCGGCACAGAGAAAAGCTTTTTCTTAATACGTATCGCAACCTGTATGCAAAATATCTGGTTCTGAAAAACCTGAAAATGTATGCACCCTCTCGGAACACATTAACACAGCAAATAGAATTCGCATAAAATGAAAAATGAAAGAATATCCGTTTTATTGGCAACCGAAGGTACCTATCCTTTTGCCAACGGCGGAGTGAGTACCTGGTGCCATAATATGACCCAGGGACTTGAAAACGTAGATTTTGAGATTTTTGCGATTACGGGAGAACCCAAATGGAGCAAGAAATATGCATTGCCTCAAAATATAAAAAACGTTTACCAGATTCCATTATGGGGTACGGAAGAGCCTTCTGAATTTACGCGCATAGGACAAGTTTTTGCCGATGTGTATCAACAAAAGAAGCAAACATCCGATCAGACGATTCAACTGCATTTTTTGCCTCTTTTTAGAAAATTTTTAGCCGAGCTTTTTCAAGAGAATGATAACATTGAAGATCAAATTGCAAATTTGCACAAGCTTTATCACTATTTTCAAACATTCGATTACAAAACAACCTTAACCTCAGAACTTGTTTGGAGTACTTTTAAAAATTATATTTTAAGGGA
>JAADGR010000104.1:0-4056 GCA_013152225.1 Calditrichota bacterium | reverse complement strand
AAGATGTTACGACGGCGATGCGGTGGATATACCATTATTTTATGCCATTGAGCATAAGGATTCCAAAAACCGATATTGCTCACACAACAATCGCGGGTTTCAGTGGGATCGTAGGCTGCATCTCAAAACTTGAATACGGCACACCATTACTCGTGACGGAACATGGTGTTTTTATTCGTGAGCGTTATTTTGCAATTTCTGCGAGTAAAATTTCTTCTTTTGCAAAATACTTTCTCATGCGGATGTCTGTTTACATTACACGGTTGATATATCATTTGGCTGATCAGATATCACCCGTGGCAAACTTTAATAAAAGATGGGAATTACGGTTCGGAGCAGCACCACACAAAATTGTCACTATTTATAACGGCATTGATCCTCATGTTTTTGTACCTGGCGAAAAACCCGGTGCAACACGAGGTACGCCGACCGTGGTCGCTGCTACGAACATCATGCCGTTGAAAGACATTGAAACAATGATACGGGCCTGTGAAATTGTCCGTAAAGAGATACAAGATGTTCAGTTCCGAGTTTACGGATCAAAGCAAGTTGATCCGGCTTATACAAAAAAATGCAAAGTGCTGATAAAAGATCTCGGTCTACAGGATCATTTCCTGCTCGCGGGCTATCACAATAACCCTGCAGAGATTTACAATGAAGGAGATGTTACCGCGCTTTCCAGTATTTCGGAAGCTTTTCCCTACACCGTTCTGGAATCCATGGCCTGTGCACGGCCTGTGGTTGCCACGGATGTTGGCGGAGTGCGCGAAGCATTGGAAGGCTTTGGCATCCTTGTTCCGCCAAGAGACGCTCAGGCGCTCGCAAACGGTCTGGTAACTTTACTAAAAGATATTGAATTAAGACAGCGTCTTGGAAAAGAAGGCAGAGAAAGAGTGCTTTTAATGTTTCGCATTTCCCAGTCCATAAATGCATATTTGAACACCTATAAAGCTCTGATGGCAAGCCATGGAAAAAAATCAACAAAGCAAAACAAAGATAGAATCAGACAGTTGTCAACTGAACAGTTGGTTTCAATGTGGAGAGATGCACTATAAATCATGCTTTTAAATAATAATGGAAATAACGGAAAGACTGATTTCCGCTGGCTATCTTCCTATGAATCAATTGATTTTTCAATACTCGATGGGGCTTATTCCGGTCATGAATTAAAGGATATTACGCGCATTATTTTGAAAAGCATTGGCAGGCCAATGGATGCTTACGCAGTGACTTCGACGCTTGAATCATTGGGCTGGAGGGATATCGATGCACAGGAAAACTTTAATAAAAAAAATCTTTTCGAATTGGGAGCCGCTGTATACAGCAAATGTATTGAACAGCCCGTAAAAAACAATGCTGTCATGCGAAGCCTGGAAAAAGAAGAACCATTAAAAAGTTTCATCATTCGCTTCAGCCAGGGGTCACTTTATATCCTTCCAATAATCGGACAAATTCTTGCCTTATTTTTCCTGCGCTTCTCTTTATGGGCATCTCTCGATTTTACTGAATCACAAGCCACTACTGTTGCCACGGGCACAATTTTTAGTTTTATCATCACGGGCGGATTTATGCAATCCATTGGACGCGATACAATTCATTATTTAAGCCTGAAAAATCTCCTTCTGGTAAAAAAAAGCTATTACAAACAATTGTGGACAGGAATAAAGACCGTATGCCTTTTCGCCATCTCATTTGTCCTCATCAATTTTTTCCTGCCATTTTTTAATTTTCAAATGGCATTCGTTATTGCAATATATTTCGTACTCTTGTCACTTTTGTGGCTGTCCCTTTCTATTCTGTATGTGATTAAGCATTATGCGGCGATTCTCATTATAACATTGATTGCTATTGGCCCGGTTTACCTCTTTATGCATTATACGCAATGGGGTATTTACACTGCACACTTTGCAGGGCTTTTAACAGCGAATTTGCTTTCTCTGATTTATGGATATGAATGGCTCCAGCGCAAAACACGAGGGCTGGAGTCATCAATAAAATTGCCCAAAAGATCGATAATGGCGTACGTGCTCTCGCCATACTTTTTAATCGGATTCTTGTATTTTACTTTTCTTTTCACTGACAGGATTATCGCCTGGAGCACTTTTTCTCGCGATCCATCTCCCTATTTAATCTGGTTTAAGACACCTTATGAATTGGGGATGGACTGGGCGCTCGTTTCTCTGTTGTTTACAGTGGCAATACTCGAGTATATCATTGAAAAATTCTCCAAACTATTAATTCCAAAACAAGTGCAAACATTTGCTCAAGATTCGGCGCGCTTTAACAAAACATTCATTCGCTTCTATAAAAAGCACCTTGTGCTGTTTGCACTAACAGGTTCACTTAGTATCCTGATTAGCTATTTCGCCATCTCCCGGCTACAAGTGTTTGGCCATTTGGAAATCGTTCAGGACTTTTTTTCGAATCACATCACATTTTTTGTATTTTACCTGGCAGCGATAGCCTATTTTTTCCTGGCCTTGGGCTTGCTAAACTGTCTCGCTTTTTTCACTCTTTCGCGCCCCTTTTTTGCCATTAAAGCAATCAGCGTGAGTATTGTTGTCGATCTTGCCATTGGCATCTTTTCCAGCAGGCAGTTCGGATACGAATACGCAGTTGTCGGCCTTTTGGCCGGAGCGATCGTTTTTGCGTTCATCTCCACAATTTATGCACGTAAATTTTTCTCAAATTTGGATTATTACTACTATTCGGCGTATTAACCGAATCACTATTTTTATGAGCAGGCAAAAAACTGAAAAATGAATTCCTATCAAATCGACATCATCTTTAGCATTCTTCGCATTACTTTTTTAGCAGTGCTGTTTTTTGTATTGCTGCCGCGTTTTTTCAGGTTGCAGAATCAGACCCAAACAAGGCACCACGGGCCATTTGCCGCGATCATATTATCTGTAACGTTCGTTGTTCTGCTTGGTTATATCCTGGAATTTTTACATTTATATGACACCTTGATCATTCTTCTGGCAATAATCTTTTCACTTGGTATTGGAATTCTTTTTCACTTTGGCGGCCTGGAAAAATTTGTGGTTTTGTTTAATACATTTTTTCTTAGGGAACTTGAGAGAGACCGCCGGATCGGAATCAAACCTTTTTGTTTAAAGTTATCGAGCCGGAAAATAAACCGTTCTCACTTGCTCCCAAAGATATTATTCCTTGCTGTATTCATCATTGCGGCTGCAGTCAGACTGTGGCCGGTTTTTCAACATGCATCACCGTTTGCTATTGAAACTTTTCAAGCAATAGAGTCCGTTAAAGAGCTGGAGTTAAATCATTCGGCTTTCGCCGCTACAATGGTTCCAATGGGAATGCAATTTTTAATCGACTTTATTTACCAATTAACCCGCACGGATGTGGGTATAATAGTTCATCTTTTCGGAATTATATCGACATTGCTGCTCATGTCCGCAATTTATTTCCTAGTCGATTCACTAACCGGAAATGGCTACGCCGGAATCCTCGGCGCATCAATTTTTGGAATCTTTACTCATTTGTTGCCCATCTCTATGAATCAGCAAATCGAGGCTGAAAGTATTTCCCTGGCAGCGGCTATAGCAATCCCGACGATCTTTTATGGTATGCGGGCTTTTCTTCTTAAACAAAAGTACTTTATCATCATTTCCGTATCAGGAGTTTTCACAGTACTGTTAACTTCGCGCTTCGTTGCAGTCATGTTATTATTTGCTGTGATTACATTTTTCCTGGTAACCTTGTTTTGGCGTCGAAAGCTTGGAAATTATTTGCACATAAATTTTCTCGTTCATATTTTGCTCTTTATTGTTCCACTAGGAGCAATGGTTTCCTTTCATTTTTTTCTCGCTCGCGATTTTGTTTTCCTGGAAAAAGCAAAATTCTTTTTTTACAATGAACATTTCATTCGCTACTCGATCAATCACTTTCAGTATAACGAATTTGTTTTTGGACTTGTCACATTTTTAAGCGGAATTTTAGTTCTGACGCTTGCTGTGTTTGATAAAAACATCCTGACAGCTATAGCCAAATCATTTACAGGACTCTATACCTTTTTTCTGCTCATGCTGT
>JAADGR010000269.1 GCA_013152225.1 Calditrichota bacterium | reverse complement strand
TGGGCCGCTGCCGGGGTTGACAAGGCGGAAGTTCGTGCCGGTTATGAAAATTCCAGGCACGGAATCGGCTATACCTATCAATGCGATGATCGCCAAATCTCGCTTGATGTTCAGGCGCAGGATTCAGATGTTTCTTTTCATGTCCTCTTGCCGAAAACTGCAACTGCCCATACTGTTGAAATTGATGGGAATTTGAAATCTTTTTCTCTTGACAAAATCGAACAATCTGTTTATGTGGATTTTGATTATAAAATTGAAAACCACACCAATATTACAATTAGCTTGAAATAGAGCCTGGGAAAATGAAAAGACGAGATGTTTTACAAGCCCTGGCGCTGGTAACCGGCAATCTCTCGCTAGAGCGGGAAAAAGTTTTTACGGGATCAATAAAAGGCGCCACATTGGAACAAAATTTATCCGCTTTGCAGTCTTTATTGCCCGGATTATAGAACAGGGCATCATTATTTTCATAATGGATTGTTTTGCCGCAAATAGTATTCTTTTATGAGTAATTCGCAAAATGTCAAAAAGCATGTCATCGCGAGGAGCGGAGCGACGAAGCGATCTTTATAAAACAGCACGTTAGCCGACATCCAGATTGCTTCGCTTCGCTCGCAATGATATTTTGTGACTTTTTACGAGTTTCTCTTTTATTGGTTTAACAAAATATTATTTTACTTGGAATGGATTCAAAAATGAACGAAAAAACCTACATTAGAACAGGAAAAAAAGAGTTTGATGATTTTTATCCCAAGGTAAAAGCCTTTCTGCAAAACGATGATCTGGAAATGATGATCGATGGCAAGAAAATTCGCGGCTATCGCTCACCGGACGGAAAATCAATTTGGATTCGTGACCACAGCGATATTATGAGAGGCTTTAAATATTACGAAAAGGACATGAAATCGACTGTTGAGCACTTTGCGGAAACACAAGCGGAAAACGGACGTATCTTTGATTTTTTCACCATCTATCCGGAAAAGCTTCCTTCCGAAAAAGAAAACTGGAACAAGTACGTCCGTGTGGCGGTGGAAGCCGATGTGGAATTTCGTTTTGTAAAAGCTGCTTATCTCGCCTGGCAGGCAACGGGCGATGATGACTGGATTGCTCAATTATTTCCCAAACTGGAAAAGGCACTTGATTATATTCTTACCAATCCCTGGCGCTGGGACGAAAAGATGCAACTTGTGAAACGACCATATAC
Source organism: Calditrichota bacterium (assembly GCA_013152225.1). GTDB lineage: Bacteria > Zhuqueibacterota > Zhuqueibacteria > Residuimicrobiales > Krinioviventaceae > Hydrothermomicrobium. The sequence continues at coordinate 2,867 of JAADGR010000269.1, read as the reverse complement.
GGTCGACACCTGGGATTTTGCTTATACTGCCGGAAAACATGACTGGCTGCAATTCCAAATCACAGACGATACTTTTTGGGGAATTATGCACGGTGATAACAGCGGCTATTTTGAGGCTTTTCAAATTATGGCCTTGCTGTCAGATTATTTCGGCAATGAAAGTAAAAAGGATTATTGGTCAAGCCTTGCCAAAAATCTACAGGAGAGAATGAATAAGGTGTGCTGGAACGGCACGTTTTACACGCATTTTGTAAAACTGACCCCAGTCAGCATTGAAGGTGTTGATGAAGCTTCGCAGCTCAGCCTTAGCAATCCCATGGATATCAATCGTGGCGCTGCCACGCATGAAATGGCGGTATCGATTCTTGAAGAATATTTGCGCCGCAGAGAAAGCACGTCCGCATTTGCCGAATGGTTTTCTATTGATCCCGCTTTTCCCGACGGTATTTTCGGTGACGAAAAGATCGTAAAGGGCGCTTATTGCAATGGCGGGATTATGCCCCTGGTTGGAGGAGAGCTTGCCAAAGCTGCTTTTGATCATGGCTTTGAGTCTTATGGCGTGGATATTTTAAAAAGATATTATGACATGATCTCCCGGGAGGGAGAAACTTTTCTCTGGTATTTTCCTGACGGCACACATGCGACCATCGAAACAAGCACGAGTCCTGATGCCTCGCCAACCGACGGCTGGGGTTCCAGCGCCATGCTCTATGCTTTGCTGGAAGGACTGGCTGGAATTGAGGATAAACTCAAGCTGTTCCAAAAGAGCAAAATTTCACCTCGTTGGGCGGCTGCTGATGTTGATGAAGCGCAAGTTCGCATCGCTTATGAAAATTCTGACCACGGCATCGGTTACACCTATCAATGCGATGATCACAAAGTTTCCCTTGATGTTCAGGCGCAGGATTCTGAGATTTCTTTTCATGTCCTTTTGCCGGAAAAGGCAACTGCGCATTCTGTTGAAATTGACGGCAGCGGGAAGAGCTTTTCACTTAACAAAATCGAAAAATCTGTTTATGTAGATTTTAATCATAAAGTTGAGAACAAGTCCAACATTAAAATTAATTTAAAATAGAGACTGGAAAAATGAAAAGACGAAATTTTTTACAAGCCCTGGCTGCGCTGACGGCAGGCGCTTCCCTGGGGCGCGAAAAAGTTTTTGCGGGAGCAATGGAGAGTAATGCATTTCAAGAAAGCTTGACCGGGTTACAGCCTTTATCATCCAGGTTTTGGAAGGTGATCAAACAACAATTTTTGCTGCCATCTGATTATGATTATTTCAACACCGGAGGACTCGGCGCGTCTCCTTTTGCTGTCGTTGAAATGGTTAAAAATACCACGACCGAACTGGAAGTATATCCCCAGCCGGGGCATGACATGAAAAAATGGTGGCAGATAAAAGAAAAGTGTGCAAAAGTTTTTTCGCCAACATGCAGCAAAGAAGAAATGGCCCTCACAAGTTGCGCCACCGAAGGCAACAATATTGTCGTCAACGGTCTGCCGCTCAGGCGAGGTGATGAGATTATTACCAGCACCCATGAACATGCCGGCCTGATTATACCTTTGATCAACCGAATGCAACGGGACGGCATTGTCATTAAAACTTTTAATCCGGATATGAAGAGCGGGTTGGGAAACGTTGATCGCATCAACAGTCTGATCACAAAAAGAACAAAACTTATTTTTGTCAGCCATTTTACCTGCACCACCGGGCAAAGATTTCCTGAAAAGGAGATTGCCCGCCTTGCAAAAGATAAAGGACTTTGGTTTGCACTTGATGGTGCCCAGTCTGTCGGTAACATGCCCCTCGACGTGAAAAAATATGACTGTGATTTTTATGCCACCAGCGGACACAAGTGGCTGTTGGGGCCTAAACGTACAGGAATATTCTATGTTAAGAAAAATCTGCTCGATACATTGCGTCCCATCACCGCAGGTGCTTATTCGGACGACGGCCATGACATTTTTAAAAAGACATTAAAACTGAATCCAACAGCGCAGCGTTATGAATATGCGACGGAAAACAGCGCTTTGTATTATGGGCTTGAAACAGCAATCGATTTTATGAATACGATAGGATTAAAAAAAGTCTGGCAGCATAATAAAAATTTGGCCGAGATGTTTTACCGGGGCTTGCAGAAAATTCCCCAGGTGGAGATTCTCTCACCGCAGGAGGAAGAATACAGGACATCTTTAATTACGTTTAAATTAAAAAATGTTGCTTATAGAAAAGTAGGATCCTATTTAACGGAAAAGAAAAGAATGCGTGTGCGCGTTGTACCCGAAGCGCATCTGGATGGCATTCGCATTTCAATGCACGTGTACAACAATGAAGATCAAGTGGAGCGGCTGCTGGCAGAAATCGATAAATTGGCTCGTGGTAAAGTATTCTAACATTACGCGGCCAAGCCGAAAGCAATAACCGTTTTATTCGCCGGCATATATTGATAAATCGGAATAATATTTTATACAAAAAAGGAGAAGTTTTGATGAAAGTTTCTGATGCCATATCTTTAATCCAAGATATTTACATACATGAATCCTCAAAAGTTGCCGGAACAGCAGCACATGAATTGAGACAAGCATCCGACGCAAAAATTGTAATCTCGGAAACGTCTAAAATTCAAGAAAAGGCCGGTTTGTTCAGCATATCCTCCGGAAGCGAATTTTTATTTAATGATACAAAATTAACCGAACTTTTGCATTCAAATGAAGCATTTATCTTTTTTCAAATAAAAGAAAACGGATCCGGGCAAGTCGTAACGTCGCACAAGCATTTTGTGTATGCATATATAAAATATATTCTGGAGAACTTGGCGGATCAGGATATTAACAATTTTAAAGATGGGAAAATGATCAAACCTTCG
>JAADGR010000364.1 GCA_013152225.1 Calditrichota bacterium | reverse complement strand
GATTTGCTCTGCTGTCATTAAACATAAAGCTCAGACGCTTTTCCGGATAATTGGGGTCCAGAGGAAGATACAGGCCTCCGGCTTTAATAATGCCCAATATGGCAATGATCATACCTATCGAACGTTCCATAAATAATCCGACAACGCTTTCAGGTCCAATTCCTTGCATTCGCAAAAAATTGGCAAGCTGATTAGCTTGTTGATTTAATTGCTGATACGTAAGCGTCAACTCGTTAAATCTGACAACGATTTTTTCTGGAAATTTGATAGCTGTTTGTTCAAACAACTGATGAACACATTGGTCTTTTGGATAATGAGTGGCGGTGTTATTCCATTGCGCTACAAGATCATTTTCCTCATCTTCTGACATGATGGAAATATCTGAAATAGGACATTGCGGGTTTTTGGAGATATGATTCAACAACACCTCAAAATGGTGAAGAAATCTTTCTATTGTAGATCTTTTGTAAATCTCCGTATCATAAACTATTGAAAGAACAAAACTATTTTTTGCTGCAATTACGTTGAATGCTAAATCGACTTTTGATGACTTTGCCTCGGTTTCAAATGGCTCTAAAGTCAAATTTTCCAATTGTATTGTCTGTGAGACATCATCCTGAAACGTAAAAAGCACCTGGAACAAAGGAGTCACACTCATATTTCGTTCAGGATTAAGTTGCTCAACGAGCATTTCAAAAGGCAAGTCCTGATGCGCGTAGGCTCCATAGGCTGTCTCCTTTACGCCTTGAAGAAACTCGCAAAATGATTGTTGGGCGTCAACAATGGAACGCATGACCAGCGTGTTAACAAAAAAACCGATAAGAGGCTCAATCTCGGCATGTGTACGATTCGCAATTGGCACACCAACAGCAACATCTTTTTGATTGCTTAAATAATAAAGTAAAACTTGTATCACCGCTAAAAAGAGAATGAATTGTGTTACACCCTCCGTTTTAGCTAGCTGTTTCATATTATCCAAGATATTTTGGGGCAGTTCTGCATAGCAAAGCGATCCTTTCGCCCCTTTTATTGCAGGCCTTGGATAATCAGTCGGCAGTTCAAGAATAGCAGGCAACTGATCAAGCTGTTTTTTCCAATAGGAAACTTGTCTTGCGAGCACATCCCCCTTTAACCAGTTTTTTTGCCATCGAGCATAATCACCAAACTGTATTGGCAATTTGGGAAGCTGCGGCGCTCGTCCGGCGTGAAATGCCTCATAAATCAACATCAATTCGCGAACAAAAATAGTGATAGACCAACCGTCAGAGATGATATGATGCATATTAACCAGCAGGCTAAATTGATCATCATCGAGTTGATACAGCCGGGTGCGGAATAGCGGCAGCCGCGTCAAATCAAAAGGACATGCCGCATCCTGTTTGATCATTTCGCCAGCTCTGGATTCTCTATCGAGCGCATCAACCGTGCGCAAGTCGATGTATTTAAAATCCATGACCACTTTGGCAGAAACTAACTGCACAGGGCTGCCGCGCAAAGAAGCAAAGCGCGTTCTCAGAATCTCATGTCGTTTTGCGATCTCCTGCAGGCTCTTTTCAAAAGCTTTAATATCAACTTTGCCTTTCAGGTGCATGGTCCCCGGAATGTTGTACGCCGCGCTCGAAGGATCCAGTTGATACAATACCCACAGCCTCTGTTGGGAAAACGACATAGGCGATGCATTCAGCATCGTCGCTTTACTCTTTAGCTTTGCTTCGAGCTGTTTCCGTTTTTCCGGAGAAAGGGTTGTTGCTGTTTTTGCACTTTTAGTCAATATTCTCGCCATCCTCATCTTCTAATAATAATCTCAACTCCTCATCAGTCAACTCGTCAACATGAGAAAGGATATCATTCGATTCGTCAGGTTCTATTCGTTTAATTTTTTCATGCTTGGAGGCCTCATCGTTTTCCTGCATTTCCGCGACTATCTCGGCCAATTCAGCAACGGTCGGCTTTTCAAAAATCGAGATCAGTGGGATTTCGACATCAAAAGCCTCACCGACGCGGGAAATAAACTGCGTCGCTAACAGCGAATGGCCGCCGAGTTTGAAAAAATTATCATGCACGCCAACCTGCTCCACATTCAGCAGTTCGGAGACAATAGCGACGAGTTTCTCTTCCGTGTCGCTGCGCGGCGCCACATATTCGCTGCCCAATTGCTCGCGCAAAAACTCCGGTTTGGGCAGCGCCTTGCGATCAATCTTGCCGCTCGGCGTCAACGGGAATTCGTCAAGGACGACAAACGCCGAGGGGATCATATAATCCGGCAGCTCGGCGGACAAGGCGGCGTGCAACTCGGCGACGTCCAATGTTTCGTCCGCGACCAGGTAGGCGACGATGCGTTGATCGCCGGGAGTATCTTCCCGAACCATAACAAAAACGTCCTGCAGAAGCTCGACTCTCGAAAGCACGGCCTCGATCTCGCCCAGTTCTATGCGGAAGCCGCGCACCTTGACCTGGTGGTCGATGCGGCCGAGGAATTCCATATTGCCGTCCGGCAGCCAGCGAACCAGATCGCCGGTGCGATAGAGACGCTCCCCCGGATTTTTGGCGAACGGATTGGGGATGAATTTCTCCACCGTGAGGTCGGGGCGATTGAGGTAGCCGCGCGCCAAACCGACGCCGCCGACGCATAATTCGCCGGGCACGCCTTCGGGAACGGGCGTCCAATTTTTATCCAGCACATACAGTTGAAAATTCCGCAACGGTTTGCCGATGGGCGGTGCCGATGCGTCGTCCGGGCTGGCTTCATAGTACGAGGCGCACACGCTCGTTTCCGTCGGCCCGTAGGCGTTGACGTACTGTCGCCCTCTGCCCCATCGCTGCACCAGCTCCAGCGAACAGGCCTCGCCGGCGGTGACGATGGTTTTCAAATCCGGCAGCTCCTCATCCGGCATCACCGCCAAAACCGACGGCGGCAGGGTGACGATATTGACGCGCTGCTCTTTCAGCACATCGCGCAGGCCCTGGCCCGAGGCCAGCGTCTCCTGATCGGCGTACACGAGACAGGCGCCGTTGAGCAGGGCCATGACCGTCTCCCACACCGAGGCGTCGAAACTGAGCGGCGCGAACTGCAGCACGCGATGCGACGGCTCGATGTGAAAAGCGCTTCGCTGCGCGCGGTGCAGATTGCACAAGCCGCGATGCGGCAGCAACGTTCCCTTTGGTTTGCCCGTGGAGCCGGAGGTGTAAATGACATAGGCCAGGTTGTCGGGCGTCGTTTTGTTGGGCAGGTCGTCCTCTTTTTCTTCGGCAATGACAGGCCAGTCACGGTCGATGCAGATCACCTCCGCGTCATGCGACGGCAGCGTTCCGGTCACATTCTGCTGCGACAGCAGCACAGACACGCCGGAATCCCGCAGCATATAGCCGATGCGCTCCTGCGGGTACGTTGGATCAATATTCAAAAACGCGGCGCCCGCCTTGAGGATGCCGAGCACAGCGACGGCCACGTCCGGCGAGCGCTTCATGCTGATGCCGACAATGTCGTCGACGTCGACGCCTTTTTTCAGCACATAGTTCGCCAGTTGGTTGGCGCGGCGATTCAATTCGGCGTAGGTCAGGAATTCCTCGCCAAAACGGACGGCCTCGGCAGCGGGCTGTTTTTGCACCCATTCCTGAAAAAGCTGCGGCACGGTGCGATCCGTCGGCCAGGGCGCGTCGGATTCGTTCCAGTCGACGAGAATCTTGTGCAGATCGTCGTCGCTCATGAGCGGCAATTGCGAAACCTTTTCCTTAGGCCGCTGTAGCGCCGCCTGGACAAGTTCCCGGAAGTGATGCAACATGCGCTTCGCCGTGCCGCGATCAAAAAGATCTGTGTTGAATTCAATGTTGCAGGCGATGCCCTCTTCCGTTTCGGCTGTGTTCAGCGTCAAATCATATTTGGCCGTTTTGCTTTCCGCCTGCACCGGGCTGAGGGTCAGGCCGGGCAGTTCCAGTTTCTGCAGCGGCGTGTTTTGCAAGATAAAAGCGACCTGAAAAAGCGGCGAGTGGCTCATGTCGCGCTCCGGCTGCAAGGTGTCCACCAGTTGTTCAAAGGGGACGTCCTGATGCGCGTAGGCGTTCAACGTGGTCTCGCGCACCCGGCGCAGCAGCGTACGAAAATCGGGCGCATCGGTAAAGTCGCTTTTCAGCACCAGGGTATTGACGAAAAAGCCGATGAGCTTTTCCGTTTCCGAGTGGGTGCGATTGGCAATCGGCGAGCCGACAAGGATTTCATCCTGGCCGGAATAACGATACAACAGCGTCTGAAAAACCGCCAAAAGGAACATGAACGGCGTCACACCCTCCTTACGGCAATAGTCGCTGAGGCGCTGCGACAACTCCTTGGGCAACATCGATGCAACGTTGTCGCCGTTAAAGGTTTGCATGGGCGGTCGCGGCCGGTCCGTCGGCAACTCCAGAACCTGCGGATTGACGCCGAGATTCTCCTTCCAAAAGGCAAGCTGCTGTTGCAGCGTTTCGCCCTGCAGCCAGTTACGCTGCCAGAGGGCAAAGTCGATATACTGAACGGGCAGTTCATCCAGCGGCGACGCCTCGCCATCGACAAAGGCGTTGTAAAGCTGCGCAAACTCGTTCACCAGCACGCCGACGGACCAACCGTCGGAGATAATGTGATGCATATTGAAAACAACCACATGTTCCGAGTCGTTCAGGATCAACAGTCGAACCCGAAACAAGGGACCTTTTGATAAATCAAACGGCGTCTTTGCTTCCTGCATAGCCTGTTCTTCAACGGCCGTCCGCTGCTCCTCTGTGGGCAGCGAACTCAAGTCCGTCTTTTCGATGGGCAGGGGTATGTCCTCATGCACGACCTGGTACGGCTCGCCGCGCTCGTCGGCGAAGGTGGTTCGCAGCGACTCGTGGCGACGCATAATTTCCCTGATGCTCTTTTCAAAGGCGACCAGGTCCAGGGCGCCACTCAGGCGAAAGGCGCCGGGGATGTTGTAAAAAGCCTGATTCGGCGCCAGTTGATTCAGGAACCAAAGGCGCTGCTGCGCAAAGGAGAGCGGCGGATATTCGGGACGCGACGTCGGTTCGAGTGGCGGACGCGGCGGCAGGTTTTGCCGCAGGGCTTCCTGTTCAATGATTAACGAGAGTTCGGCGATGGTCGGTTTTTCAAAAAACTCGCGCAACGGCAGTTCGATGCCAAAAGCATCGCGCACGCGCGAGATGAGCTGCGTCGCCATGAGCGAGTGGCCGCCGAGTTCGAAAAAGCTGTCCAGCACGCTGATCTTTTCCACATTCAAAATATTTTGCCAGATGCCGAGGAGAATCTCCTCCACCTGGCTGCGCGGTTCGATTATCTTTCGTTTTATTGTGAAATCTTGCATATCGGATTCCGACAAAGCACGACGATTCACCTTGCCGCTCGAGGTAAGGAGAAAAGAGTCCATGCGAATAAAGATAGACGGCGTCATATAATCCGGCAGTTTTTTGCTGATGAAGGATTGCAAAGTCTGTGTATCAATATCAGCATCATTTTTCGGAATATAATAGCCCACCAGAATTTTCTGGCCAGCGCTGTGTTCTTTGGCCAAGACCACGGCGTCAAGCACATCCGGGTGGCTGCTGAGCACAGATTCGATCTCGCCCAGTTCGATACGAAAGCCGCGGATTTTGACCTGGTGGTCGATACGGCCCAGGAATTCCAGGTTGCCGTCCGGCAGCCAGCGAACCAGGTCGCCGCTGCGGTACATACGCGCCCCGGGTTGCCTGCTAAACGGATTGGGGATGAATTTTTCTGCGGTTAAAGCGGGTCTTCCCAGGTAGCCACGCGCCAGACCAACTCCTCCAATACACAATTCGCCAGGCGCCCCAATTGGTAGAATATTATCATTACTATCCAGAATATAGAGTTGATAGTTAGCAACAGGCCTGCCTATTGGAATGCTTGCAAAATTCAATTCGCTATTTTTTTGTATTTTAAAAGCTGTACAGGAAACTGTTATTTCAGTTGGACCATACAAGTTTAAAAAATCATTTCCTCTTGAACATCTGTCTGCAACACTTTGAGTACAGACATCTCCTCCTGTCCAAAGTATTTGGAGATTTGGAAATATAAATGGATAGAACTCTGATAAAACAATATTGGGCAAAAATCCAACCTCGATAGAATTCTCTATAAAAAATTGTTTTATTTTTTCTACGGAGGTTCGTGTCTGGCTATCGAGGATAAATAAATTACAACCAGTAATAAGAGAAGAGAAAATTTCGATTACTGAGGCATCAAAAGCGATCGATGCAAATTGGCTTGCATTTGTAAAAGTGCAGTAGCCAAGCAATTCGCTTACCGCATGCACCTGGTTTACCACGCTAGAATGCTGCAATAATGTTCCTTTAGGCTTTCCCGTCGAACCGGATGTGTAAATTACATAGGCGCAATTATCTGATACAACCGAGATGTCAAGATTTGCTCTTGGCTGTTTTTCAATTAACGGAACATTTTCTCTTAAATCAATGGCATCGATATTTATATTACTTATTGCTCTTGAAAGATTTGTATCGGTAATGGCTATTTTCACCTCTGAATCTTTTATAATGAACACAACCCTATCAGTTGGATATTCGGGGTCGATCGGCACATAGGCGCCCCCAGCTTTCATAACGGCAAGCATACTGATAATCATCTCGATGGAACGTTCCAGATAGATGGCGACACGATCTTCCACGCCGATCCCTCGTTCACAAAGAAGGTGAGCCAACTGATTGGCTCGTTCGTTCAACTCATTGTATGTAATCGATTCTTTGCCAAATGTTACCGCCATGGCATCCGGACATTTCTGCACCTGCTGTTCAAAGAACTGATGCACGCATTTTTCGAGGTCAAAATCTCCCGATATAGCGTTCCAGTCCACGGTAATTTTTTTCAGTTCCTCATCATCCATCAAGGAAATATTCGCCAACTTTTGCTCCGGCTGCCCGGCGAACGCCGTCAGGATGCGTTCCAGGTGTTGCAGGTAACGCTCGACGGTTTGCTGCTCGTACCGCTTTGTCTCGTAAGCGATCTCCAGCACCAGCTTGTCGGAGAACCCGGCCACCAGCGTCAATGGATAGTTGGTGCGTTCATTGGTATGAAAATCGCTGAATTGCAGACTGCCGCGCTGATCCTTCATCGATGAATCGACGGGATAGTTTTCATAGACGACAATGCTGTTGAACAGCGGCATGTCCCGCGGCACGCTGCTCCAGCCGTGGATGTCCACCAGCGGCGTATATTCATAGTCGCGCATTTCCACGGCCTGACGTTGCAAACTTTTCAGCCATTGCAGAGAGGACCTTTGCTGATCGATGGTCGCACATATCGGCAGCGTGTTGATGAACAGGCCGACCATGCGCTCGACGTCGGGCAGCTCCGGCGGCCGCCCGGAGACAGTGGCGCCAAAAACAATGTCATCCGCGCCGGCGTAGCGGTTGTGCAAAATGGCCCAAGCGCCTTGCACCAGGGTATTGATCGTGAGTTGATTCTTGCGCGCAAAAGCGTTCAGACGCTCGCTCATATCTTTGGACAACGGTCGTTCAATCTTTTTATAATCTTCGGGCAAGGATTCGGTTACACGATCCTCGGGCAAAGCGACGGGCGCTGAATAATCGGCAAGCAGCGCTTTCCAATAGGTTTCGGCCTTTTGCAGATCCTGTTTTTGCAGCCAGTTGATGTAATCCACATAAGGACGCGCCGGCGGCAATTGCATGGGAAAGTTCTTGCTGTAGGCTTCGTAAAGGATAAACACTTCTTTTAAAATAACCGGAATCGACCAGCCGTCGGTCAACAGATGATGAAACGCCCAGTAAAACCGGTGCGCGTTCTCCGACAGTTTTATGAGGTAAAAGCGCATCAACGGCGCCTTGGCCACATTCATGCCCCGCGCCCGGTCGTCCTGCAGCAACTGATCGAGCTTTTGCGCCTGCTCCGCTTCCGGGAGGCTGCTCCAGTCCTCCACGGCCAGCGGCAGCGACACCTCTTTATGCACAACCTGCAGCATCTTGCCGACCTTTTTCCACACAAAAGCGGTACGCAACGCCGAGTGGCGGTGCACCACGTTGTTCAGGGCGCGCTCGAACGCCGTCCGCTTCAGGTCTCCGTGTATCTTGCAATGAAATTGCTCAAAGTATTCGCCCGATCCTTCGTTATAAATGCTGTGGAAAAGCATGCCTTGCTGCATCGGCGAAAGAGGATAAATGGCCTCTATATTTTTCTTTTTGTCGGAACTGCTCATCGGATCAACTTTCCAGTTCATTTAAAATATCGTCTATTTCATCATCCGTCACATCGGCGACGGCGTCAGGCAATCGATTGGCGTCAACGGTTGAAGCATATTGGATAATATGCTTTAACTGCGCGATATATTCCAGCATCAGCGTTTCTATACGATCCGGATTCATTTTTCTGCCGCTATAGGCGCAGCGAACATACAGCACATCGCCGCGTATGCTCGCGCTTATGTCGATTAGATACTCTCTCTTCGCCAAAGGACTACGTTCGTGTGCATTCGTCAACGGCAGCACGCGAAAATCGCCGATTGCAGACGTCGGCTGTTCGAATCGCCCCAGGTAATTAAAGCTCACTTGCGCCGTCGGGATGCGGCTCATCGTACGGCGTACATCATCGTCATCGGACAAATACTTGAGAAGGCCAAAGCCAATGCCGTTGTTTGCAATGCCGCGAACTTTGGCATCAACGAGGCGAATCAGTTCGCCCGGGTCGTCGATGCCGTTCACATCGACATAAAACGGATAAAGCGTTGTAAACCATCCAACAGTTCGCGACAGGTCCACGCACTCGATAATATCTTCGCGACCATGGCCTTCAAGGTCGACGTAAAATGTTTTCGCCCCGGTTAAATTTGCAAAGGCATTTGCCAAAGCTGCAATCAAAATAACACCTGGTTTTATATTAACAGCGGAGGATACGTTTTGCAGAAGAGACTGTGTAAATTCTTTTTCCAGTTTCTTCTCCACAAAGACGACGTCCGCTTCCAGATTGGACGCCACCGGATGATCGACGGGAATTTCGGGGACATCGCCGTCGATAAAGCTGCGCCAAAAATCCAACTCGCGGCAAAGATCATCGCTGCGCGCATACTCGCCCAGCTTTTCCGCCCAATATTTAAACGACGATGTTTTCGCCGGCAGCAAAAGCTCCTGTTGCATTTTCAACTGCGTATAGATCGTATGAAAATCCTCTAACAGGATTCGCCAGGACACACCGTCGATGACCAGGTGATGGATGACGATGACAATGCGATCCGGCTGTTCGCCCATGTCAAAATAGCCGATGCGAATCAACGGCCCGTTCTCCAGATGAAGAGACGATTGCAGCCGCTCAACCTCGGTCTCGAATTTATGGGGATCATTTCCGCATCCGCGAACAAAGGCCACGGGAGCGACGCCGTCCGGCTCGGCAATGTATTGCCGCCAACCCTCGTCGCTTTTGCGATAGTGCATGCGCAGCGCGTCGTGGTGTTCGAGCAGCGCCAGCGTCATTTTTTCGAGCATGTCGCGCGGTATGGCCTGCTCCGTCTCCAGCACAATCGACTGATTCCAGTGATGCCGCTCCTCGATGTCTCGTTCGAAAAAGGTGCGTTGAATGGGGGTGAGCGGCGCGTCGCCGAGCACCAGCCCCTGTTCGGCATGGGCCACGGAGGCCTGACCGACTATTTTCGCCAGGCCCTCGATGGTTGGGTGAAGGAAAATATCTTTTGGCGTAAATACCAGCCCTTGATTTCGCGCATAGGCAATCATCTGGATACTGGAAATTGAATCGCCGCCCAACTCGAAAAAATTATCCTTGACGCCAATCTGTTCGACATTTAGCAAATCTTGCCATATTTTTACCAGCAATGTTTCGTTTTTGCTTTTTGCTGAAATAAATTCGGTTTTCAGGGCCTCTCGCGAAATATTCGGCTCAGGAAGTCGCTTGCGGTCAATCTTCCCTGTGGTTGCTATGGGCATCTGCTCTAAAAATATAAAAAAGGCCGGCGTCATATATTCGGGCAAGCGTTTCTGTAAAAAAGAACGCAGTTCGCTTATCGACGTCTCTCTGCCTTCTTCCGGTACGATGTAAGCAGCGAGTTGTTTATTGCCGGGCGCACCTTTGGCAAGGACAATAACCTCTTTCACATCAGGATGATCCAGCAGGCTGGATTCAATTTCCCCCAACTCGATCCTAAAGCCGCGAATTTTCACTTGCTGATCAATCCGACCCAGGAACTCGATATTGCCGTCCGGCAAATAACGACACAGATCGCCGGAAGCGTACATTCGCACACCGGGCGTATCGGCAAACGGGTCTGGTATGAATTTCACCGCCGTCAACTCCGGGCGATTCAGATATCCTCTGGTTATCCCGTCGCCGGAGATGAACATTTCTCCCGGCACGCCCAACGGCGTGGGATTCAAGTTTTTATCAAGAATGTAGATTCGATAATTGGGAAGCGGCCTGCCGATGGGAACGTTTGAAAGGCCTTCGGGCAGATCGTTTGTCAAATACCAGGTGGCGCAAACCGTCGTTTCCGTAGGCCCATAGGCGTTGTAATATTTGCGCTCGTCCGTCGCCCATTTCCGCACCAGTTCCGGTGTGCATACATCGCCGCCGGAGGCCAGTATCGACAAATCAGTTAACGGCTGCGAAGGAAGAACAGAAAGAATAGACGGCGGGAAAAAGGCGTTGGTAATTCTGTTATTCTGCATCAAGGCCGTCAAACCGCTGTCAGGCATCATCTCATCCTGGCCCACCAGATAAAGCGAAGCCCCCTGTAACAGAGACATAAAAAAGTCGCCTACAGAACCGTCAAAGCTGTAAGAAAAATACTGAACAATGTGCTTTGTTTCATTTATTTCGAATTGGTGTATATAATCAAAAGCCAACAGCACTGCCGTGTTGTGCTGCACCATAACCCCTTTTGGCCACCCTGTTGAACCTGAGGTGTAAATAACGTAACAGAGGTTGCGGTTCTCCATCTTTACATTGGGATTATTCGTCGCTTCCTTTGCGATTTGAGGCCATAATACATCCAGAGGAATCTTTTCGGCGTCAACATCCTCAAGAGACTCTATAAATTTCTCTTGGACCAAAATAATATCCATCCCCGTGTCTTTAACTACATAGTCCAGCCGTTCATGGGGATAGGAAGGATCCATCGGGACATAAGCGGCTCCTGCTTTAAATATCCCCCAAATCGCCGCCATCAGATTCAATGACCGCTCAAGCGAAATGCCGACAAACTGTTCCGGTTTAACGCCTTTTTTTATTAAATAATGCGCCAATTGATTGGCGTTCTCATTCAACTGGTGGTAGGTCATGGCTTCACCCTTGTAGATCAGGGCGATATTATCCGGCGTTCGCTCTACCTGCTTTTCAAACAGTTCATGCAAAACCGCGTCTCTGGGATAGTTGACAGTCGCAACAGCGTTAAAATCTTGAATAATATGCTGCATTTCCTGTTCATCCAGCAAAGTATAACGACTAACCGGCAGTGAGGAATCTTGCGTAATGCCTGTCAACAAATTGATAAAATGGTTCATCATCCGTTCAATAGTAGCTGCATCCCACAAATCCGTATTAAACTCCCATTCACCGCCCAGCTTGCCGTCTACCTCGGCCATAGAGACAGTCATATCAAACTTGGCTATCCCGGCATCTATTTCCACCGGTTCAAATCGTAATCCGGGGGGATTCATTTTTTCCAGCAGCGGCGGCTGGTAGGCGAACATCACCTGAAACAAGGGATTATGACTCAAATTGCGTTCGAGATTGAGGCTGTCGACGATTTTTTCAAAAGGCAACTCCTGGTGGGCAAACGCGTCGCTGCTTCGCTGTTTTATCTGTTCTAAAAATGATCCAAAGTCGGGATCATCCGTAAAATCACCGCGAATGACCAATGTGTTGACAAAAAAGCCAACAAGATTCTCAACTTCCCGCCGATTGCGATTGGCGATCGGCGTGCCGACCAGAATGGTCTCCTGTCCAGCGTAGCGATGCAGCAGAGTTTGAAAGGCGGCCATGAGCACCATAAACGATGTGGCTTCGTGTTGTCGGGCCAAATCATTGATGGCCCGCGAAAGTTCCGGCGAAAGCCCAAAATGTAAACGCCGGCCGTTGAAGGATTGCACCGGCGGCCTGGGGCGATCCGTAGGCAATTCGATCATCGCGGGTGCGTCTTTAAACTGCTCCTCCCAGAATTTTAATTCCAGTTGCAACCG
This sequence comes from Calditrichota bacterium, assembly GCA_013152225.1. Taxonomy (GTDB): domain Bacteria; phylum Zhuqueibacterota; class Zhuqueibacteria; order Residuimicrobiales; family Krinioviventaceae; genus Hydrothermomicrobium. The sequence continues at coordinate 8,058 of JAADGR010000364.1, read as the reverse complement.
TGTATCGGAAAGCAGGTTCCGTTGCCACACGGCATAATCGGCATATTGCACAGGCAATGAGGGCAACTGCGGTTGTCGTTGTTCCAGTTGCGCCCGGTAAATTTCAATCAGATCACGAACGATAATGCCTACAGATAAACCATCGGAAATGATGTGATGCATGTTCATCATCAGAATATGGTCATCCTCGTCCAATTCGATCAACTTCACGCGCATCAATGGCCCTCGAGCTAAATTAAAAGGCGATTGCGCTTCCTCCCGGACAATTTGCATGGCCTCATTTAAACGGTCGGCCTCCGGCAGTTCTGTCAGACATTTTTTTTCCACAGGTATAACCGGATCGTCCAGGATGGTCTGATAAGCCCTGCCATCGATGGTTGAAAAGACGGTGCGCAGGGATTCGTGACGCTCGGCCAGGCGCTGAATGGCGCGAATCAGCGCCGTACGATCCGTTTTACCTCGAATACGAATGGAAGCGGGGATGTTGTAATTTGCCTGTCCCGGTTCCAACTGATCCAAAAACCACAGACGCTGCTGAGCAAAAGAGAGTGGCAGCTTTTGAGAACGATCCGTTGGCGTTAGTGAAATGTGCCGTTCGCTGCGGTCTTTCTCGGCAATATGGTAGCCGAACAGAATGCCTAATTCCGTAGCAAAGGGGCTCAATTGATCGCCTTCGGGTAAGGTTTGCCATTTAAAGGCCAGATTGGGATCGATAGTTTTATGGGTGTTAAACCTGGGATCGCCTACCATTTTGGATTCTTTATGCACGCCGTCACGCATTTTGCTGCCGCTGTATGGGTTCAGCATTTCCGGATCAAATTCAATCTCTAACTTGTCACACAGGTCACGCATTACCGTTTCCGGATTTTGTACCAGTTCTTCGTAACGTAAGAAGAAACGACGATCTTCCGGTACACCGCGGAAAAAATCCAACACATTTTGATTGTTGATCAACCAGAACATTTCCGCTTTTTCACGAACGGCGAAAGGCAAGTCTACGCCAAAGACCTGATCCAGATTACTACCCAGATAAGACTGAATCATAGCCGCAGGATGTCGCACCAAATGAATGTAAAAAGGTTGTTCAAAGACGGCTTCGGCACGTTGTAAAATGCGCACGTCCGTGGCGTAGGTAGTGGTTTTATCTACAATATATCGGCCATCCAGCCATCCCTGCAGTACGCCGTAAAATTCAGCAGTGGTGTAATTTTTTTCTTCGTATTCAGCTAAAATCTTCTTAGACGTTTTAAAATCGCATTGGTGAATTTCCATAACGGCCCGGTACAAGCCTTCCATCCAGCCGACATCGCGTCCGGTAAAGTGCCGGTATCGTTCTTTTAGTGTGCGAAAATTAAGCAAAGCAAGTTCCGGCGGAGAAAAGAGCTGTGGATTTCCGGCCAGCATCACGCGCAGCAGAGTGGACCCGGCGCGCGGCGCAGAGATTATAAATACTGTGCGTTGGTTTTTCTTTTTAATCGCATTTAAAAAAGCCTTTTCTTTATCTTCTTCATGTGTGTATCTGCCAAGCAGATGTTTCATCTGTACGATTTTTTCTTCGTTAATTTCAGTCTTTCGTTCCAACAGGGTATGAATGCGTGCTTCGATTTCCGGCTTTTGAAAGCGTGTTCTTACATAACGTAAAACAGATTTGGGAAAATTTTCTACAAGATATTCAGAAAGACCGCCAATGGTCTGATAATCGAACAGCACTACGACATACAAGATTTCGTCCAGTGCTTGCTGCAAGTGATTGATGAACACTGCAGCTTTGAGCGAATCGCCGCCTAGTTTGAAAAAATTGTCATGAATGCCTATTTTTTCCACTCCCAGAACATCCTGCCAGATTTCAGCCAACAAAGTTTCCAGTTCGTTACGTGGAGCTTCATAGGGCTGTTCCAGCGCAGAACGATCGTATTCGGGAGCCGGCAGAGCCCGGTAATTGATCTTTCCGGTCGCGGATATCGGAATTTCATCCAGGCGGACAAAATGAGCCGGAACCATATAATCCGGCAGATTGGATTTTAAATGGGCCCGTAGTTCACTCATTTCCGGCTGCATATTGGGCTGTAGAGTGTAATAGGCCACAAGGCGCCGATCTCCGGGCGTATCTTCGCGGGCTTGCAGAATCACTTCGCGAACGGCAGAATGCCGGCGCAGAACGGCTTCGATTTCACCCAGTTCGATGCGGAAACCGCGAATTTTCACCTGATGATCGATGCGGCCTAAAAACTCAATATTCCCGTCCGGTAGCCAGCGCACCAAATCACCTGTGCGGTAGATACGTTCACCTTTTACAAAAGGACTAGTCGTAAATTTCTCTGCCGTCAGATCGGGCCGATTCAGATAACCGCGGGCGACGCCGCTGCCTCCGATGCACAATTCGCCGGGTACACCCGCAGGCACCGCCTGTAAATGACGATCCAACACGTAGGCTTTGCAATTGGGGACAGGTTTGCCAATGGGTACTTCGCGAGCAAACAAAGAAGCAGACTCTGTAGCGGCTGAGGCTTCCCACCAAGTAGCTACTACTGTCGTTTCGGTTGGGCCGTATGTGTTTAGCAAGCGCAGTTTGCCTTTAAAGCGGTTATGCCACTGACGGATACGTTCCGGCAGCGCCCGCTCTCCCCCGATGATCACTAAGCGCAGGGTATCGACGAGTTTCATGTTTTGATCTAAAATGTCTGCAGCCAACTGATGCCAGTAAGCAGTGGGCAAATCTAAAACGGTGATATTAAATTTAGCTACGCTGTTTAAAAAGGTGGCCACTGAGCTAATCATGGCATCGTTGCGTAGTACCAGAGCCGCGCCGCTGCTAAGACAAGGATAAACCTCTTCGGCCGCGGCGTCAAAACTGACCGAGGCAAATTGCAGCACCCTGTCTTCAGGCGATAAGGCGAACATTTCCCTGGCGCTGTAAATATAATTGACCAACTGTCGATGCTCTACTTCCACACCCTTGGGCTGACCGGTGGAGCCGCTGGTGTAAATGATGTAAGCCAGCCGTTCAGGTGGAAAAGACAGATCGGGATTTTCTACCGGCAAATGGCCAACGGTATTGTGCAGTTCATCGGCCAATATCATCGGCAGGTTGTATTCGGTAAATTTTCGCTTCAGACTTTTTTGTGTGAATACAAGTTTAACGTCGGCATCCCGAAGTATAAATTGAATACGTTCATCAGGATAGGTCGGTTCGATGGGCAGGTAGGCCGCGCCTGCTTTTAGAATTCCGAACAGTGCGCTGATCAACTCAGGCGAACGTTCCATACAAACTGTCACCTTATCCTCCGTCCCGATACCTTGATTGATCAAGTACCGGGCGATTTGATTGGCTCTCTCATTTAGCTGTCGATAGCTAATTTGTTGCTCCGCTCCGGCCAAGGGATCGGCTTTTGGCATCAACAGAGCTAGCGCGGACGGTGTATCTTCCGCCTGCTTCTCAAATAATTGGTGAATCAAGGCCTGTCTGTTAAAATCACGCTCGGTTTGATTCCAGGCGTAAAGCAGGGATTGTTTTTCCTGCTCGTTGAGCAGCAGGATTTCGTCAATGGGCTGCTCAGCGTTGCGTATCACAGCCTGCAAAAGTTGTTGAAAATGGTTGATCAGGGATTTTACGGTTTCCCCGTTAAACAAATCTGTATTGTAACCGAGCAAACCCGAAATTGTCTCAGCATCTTCTTCGAACGTCAGTGTCAAATCGAATTTTACTGAGCCAATCTGCGTATTTAGAAGCGAAAGTTTGACGCCGGGCAACTCTAGTTGTCCTTTGGGCGCATTTTGCAGTACAAAAAGAACCTGAAAAAAAGGCGAAAAATCTGTATGTCGCTGGGGATGCAACCCTTCGACAACCTGCTCAAAGGGCAAATCCTGATTAGCAAATCCCTCCAATACCACTTTTTCTACGCGCCTAAGCAATTCGCTAAAAGTCGGATTACCCGCAAGATCTGCACGCATAACGAGCGTGTTCATAAAATAGCCAATCAAGTCCTTGATCTCAGGACGTTCACGATTCGCCATAGCTGTCCCAATATTAAAATCGTCCTGCCCGGTGTAACGATAGAGCAGTGTATTCAAAGCCGCCAGCAGCACCACATACAATGTCACGCCATTGCTTTTTGCCACTGCATGCAAGCCGGCAGTAACTCGCGGATTAATAGCGAATGTCAAATGTTTGCCGCTAAAACCCTGCACAGATGGCCGACGATAGTCGTATGGTAAATCTAAAAAAGCTGAACTATCTTTTAATTGCTTTTTCCAATAGGCAAGCTGCTTATCTTTTTCCCCGGATTGAAGCCACTCGAGCTGCCATGCAGCATAATCAGCATATTGGATCGGCAACTCAGGCAGCGCATCTTTCATGCCCCTCACATGGCTTTGATAAAAAAAAATGAACTCCCTGATCAAGATGCCTACGGACCAACCATCGGCTACGATATGATGAAGATTTAGAACGATAATATGCAGCGTATCCGAAATTTTTGCAATACTACAACGGATGAGTAAATCCTGATCTAATCTAAATGGCCTGGTTGCTTCTTTCGCAACAAACTCTTGAATTCGTGGGTCAACCTCTGAGACAGGCGTCCCGGAAAGATCAGACATTTGAATATCTATGCCGGACTTATCATGCACTTTTTGTACCGGTTGGCCGTTTTGCAATACAAGATAAGAGCGCAAGACCTCATGTCTCTTGAAAATCTGATTTAATGAATATTCAACAGCGGACAGATCAAGGTTGCCTTCCAGGCGTACTGCTGCCGGCATATTATAAAAGGAGCTCCTTGGCTGCATCTGGTTTAAGAACCACAACTGCAATTGTTGAAAAGAGAGAGGAAGAACAGATTGGTCAACTCTTTTCGTAATGCTCTGCTTGCTTTGCCTGGTCTTCTGAGAAACTTTTAGTTTGCTCAGCAAAAGTTCCCGCTTTTTCGGCGACAAACTTTCTATTCGCGATGACACTGTAGTCATTCATCCCCTCCAGGTTGTAATTCATTAATAAAAATTTGTCTTACTCGCCACCTAGTTCGGATATAAGATTTTCAAATTCCTCGTTATCGATTTCTGCTGATTCGAAATGAACTGAAGAATAATCACTCTGACTTTTCTCACGGCTAAAATGAATCAGACGATGAATCGCAGACATGTAGAGATTGAGTAATTTCCTTATTGTTGTTTCTTTGTGAATATTTTTGCTAAAACCAATCCTGACATCCAATTGCCCATTTTTTATCGAACAGCTTATGTCCACCAAATATTCGCGATGATTTTCGGGACTGCGCTCCGATCCCAATGCGTCGGCAACTGGCCGAAAGAGACCGGTATTACTGAACACATTATCATACTGCCCAAGATAATTAAAAACTATTTCCGGCTCAGCTACCGACTCTAATACACTGCCATTTTTTGTATCTTGATAAAGATAACGTAGAATGCCAAAGCCAATTCCTTTGTTCGGAATAGAGCGTATTTGCTCTTTTACAGATTTTACCTGCAAAGCCGGGTCACCTTGATTCCCAATTTGAATTCGAGCCGGATACAATGAAGTAAACCATCCAACTGTGCGTGATACATCCACTCCGTCAATTATTTCTTCACGCCCATGACCTTCCAGTTGCAGGAAAAGCGAGTCCGAGCCGCTCCAGTTACTATAAGCAGCAGCCAGCGCGGAAATTAATAATTCATTAACATTTGCAGCATAGGCCAGCGGTGCCTCGTGCAATAAAGTAAATGTTTCATCTTTCGACAAATACCTCCCGATGTCCTCTACTGAAGATTCTATATTCCCATTGAGAAAGTCTATAGGAATATGGCGGCTATTTCCATCGAGGTGTTTTTTCCAATAACTTATTTCATCAGTCATATCATTGTGTCGAGCGAAATCGGCCAATTTTTCCGCCCAATATTTATATGAGGTTGTTTTGGGAGGCAGAACAATTTCCCGGCCTGCCGCACGTTGTGAATATGCCAACTGAATATCTTCAGCCAGAATACGCCAGGAGATACCATCGATGGCAAGATGATGGATGATGATCAGCAGACGATCAAACTTTTGCTCACCGCTTCTAAAATAAGCGACACGTAAAATGGGACCATCCTGCAAAGAAAGGCTGCATTGCAACTTGTCAACCACATCGGTCATCATTCTTTCTTGTGCCTCGGCGTCATCGGATATCTCGAAAAACTCAAAAAACATATCGTTCCCGGGCTCGGAGATGTAAAGTTGGGGGTTGTCCCCGGCGTCGCGCACACGAAGCCGCAAAACATCGTGATGTTCAACAATTTTTGAAAAGACTTGTTCGACAAGTTTTGGATCGAGAGACTCTTTAACTTCCAGCATCACCGCCTGATTCCAGTGATGTGGATGTTTGAATTTCTGCTGCAGGAAATGCGCTTGAACAGGAGTGGCAGGCATTTCTCCGCTGACGATGCCCTGCTCGACGTGAATAACAGGACCAGATTTGGCGATGGCTGCCAAGGCTTTAATCGTGGGATTTTCAAAAAGTTGTCTTGGCGTCATATACAATTTCGCGCGTTTCGCTCTGGTAATAACTTGTATGCTTAATATCGAATCTCCGCCAAGCTCAAAAAAGTTATCGTCGACGCCGACGCTGTCCACGCCCAGAACCGTTTGCCAAATCCCGATCAAGCTCTTTTCAGCTTCCGTCTGCGCTTCGCTGTACTCGCTTGTGATATCCTTTCTTGCCAACTGCGGCTTTGGCAACGCCTTGCGATCCAGCTTGCCGTTCGACGTCAATGGCAACTTTTCCAGGGCGACAAAATAGGATGGAATCATATACTCGGGCAAAATCGGCCTTAGGAACTCGCGCAAATCGGGAGCGGACGGCTGCTCCTCGCCGACAGGAATAAAATAGGCGGCCAGGCGCTTGTCGCCGGGTGCATCCTCGCGCACAATGACCACCGACTCCTTGATCTTTTTATGACGGTCGAGATTGGCTTCAATCTCGCCCAGTTCCATGCGATAGCCGCGCAACTTGATCTGGTGGTCGAGTCGACCGATATATTCGATGACGCCGTCCGGCAGAAAGCGTCCCAAATCGCCGGTGCGATAGAGGCGTTCGCCGAAGATTTTAAAGGGATTAGGAATAAACTTTTCCGCCGTCAAGTCGGCTCTGTTCAGGTAACCGCGCGACAACCCGTCCCCGGAGATGCAAATTTCGCCAATGACGCCGATTTGTACGGGCTGCTGATACCTGTCAAGGATATAAACTTTCGCGTTGGCAAGCGGTCTGCCAATGGCAGGCTTCTCCGGCCCGTGCGTCACCAGGCAACTCGCAGCATCGACGGTGCACTCTGTCGGTCCGTACATATTGAAAACCTGACTGACGTGTTGCCGTCGCAGAATCTTCCACATTGTTTCATCGATTGCTTCTCCGCCGGGCAACAGCGCCTGCGGCGTCCATTCGCCTTCCTTGAACAAACCGGCCTCGATCAGCAGCTTGAGTTGTGACGGCACACAGTCGAGTACATCGATCTTTTCCTTTCTGATAAAATCAAGCAGTGCGGCGCCGTCTGTACGCACATCCGCGGGAATCATGCATAATTGATGTCCCCGCAAAAGAGTGATCAACTGTTGCACGGAGGCGTCGAAAAGAAGCGGCGCGTTCAGGCTCGTCTTTAGAGGTCGTTGTTCCAGACGATTATAAATTTGCGTTTCAAGACCCAGCAGAAGATTATAGGCAGAATGGTGCGAAATCATCACGCCCTTGGGCCGACCTGTTGAACCGGAGGTATAGATGACATAAGCAAGAGCTTCCGATGGGGTGACATTTTCCGGGTTTTCCGTATTGTAATCGCCCAGACTTGGCCAGTCGGCATCCATAAGAAAGATATGCTGATCGTCGACAGGCAATTTGCCGACAACATCCTTCTGAGTGATAAGATATCGGAGACCGGCATCCCTGAGAATGTAATCCAGACGTTCCACCGGATAATCCGGATCCAGGGGCAGATAGGCGCCGCCCGCTTTCCATACCGCCAATATGGCGACGATGGCCTGGACAGAACGCTCCAGGCTGACGCCGACCAGCACATCCGGCGCAA
>JAADGR010000379.1 GCA_013152225.1 Calditrichota bacterium | reverse complement strand
CGTTTTTGTTAAAAATTTCCACTGCCTTCTGCGCCGGTTCGCTGGGATCCTTGCCAAACATATCGGAACGCTTTGAAAAAGATTTTTCCCAGTGGTGCTGCTGTTGATTTAAAACTGCTTTTGATGTTTGAGAATTTATACTGTTCATAAGATTAGCTCCGCTTTACAACAACCATTAATCTTGTCAGGTTATAAGTTCTATTGTATATCTTTCTTAATCCGTTCAAATTCTTCCTTAGAGACTTCTCCTCTGGCGTAGCGTTTTTTGAGAACTTCCAGAGCATTTCCATCCCTTCTGATTTCTGTTGGTCTATCATAATACTGCCAGGGGAATCGAGCGTCTCCGCGACCAAAAATCAAATAAAGAGCAGCTAAAAATACAAAAATCATTAAGATTGGAAATATCCACATGCCACCGCCCCAAAAATATCCATAGCACATTTTGTTTCCCTCCAGTTAATTTTTCCCCGTAAACTGATTGATTAATGCTTTCAAGTAATTGTTTATTGTCATTACAATTTCAATGCCAAGTAATATATCTTTTATAAGTACATGATATATTGAAAGTTATGAGTGGTTGAAAATAAGCGACAAAGAATGGGGGTGTCAAAAATGTTGGCAATTGAAGATGAATAAGAGAATAAAGCGTAAAAAATTTTTACAGTTGTATTACAGGCTCTTTCTTTGTTTCTGATCGAACTAATTTTTTAACATCAATGGACTTCAAGTTTTAATCACTGCAATTTATATTCTTTCAATTTATTTAGCAGCGTCTGGCGGGTGATGCCCAGAATTTCAGCGGCCCGAGTGCGGTTGCCATTTGTCTGTTCCAGCGTTTTCAGAATCAATTCTTTCTCCACTTCCTGCAAAGTAAAGCCAGTCGAGACATCAATTTTTCCGGATTCATCCGTTTCATTTAACGTCTGAAAAGCGATAGGAAGTTCATTAGGCGTTATGAATTGCTCACGGCACAAAATCACTGCCCGTTCTACACAATTTTCTAATTCCCGAACATTACCAGGCCAGTGGTAACGCATTAACACATCGACTGCTTCGGGCGCAAATCCCTGGATTAAACGTTGGTTTTTCTCCGCATATTTTTTCAAAAAATGCTCTGCGAGTAGAGGAATATCTTTTTTGCGTTCTCGCAATGGCGGTAGAAGCACCGGCACAACGCTTAAGCGATAAAACAAATCTTTCCTGAACGCGCCTTCTTCGACCGCTCGCTCCAGGTCTTTATTGGTTGCGGCAATAATCCGCACATCAACTTTGATCGTCTTGTTGCCGCCAACTCGCTCAAATTCATTTTCCTGCAAAACACGCAATATCTTTGCCTGCGTTGCCAGACTCATATCGCCGATTTCATCCAGAAAAAGTGTTCCGTCATGCGCCTGTTCAAATCGTCCCTGACGTCGCGCAATCGCCCCTGTGAAAGCTCCTTTTTCGTGACCAAAAAGTTCGCTTTCCAATAAATTTTCCGGTAAAGCAGCGCAATTTACTTTAATAAATGGTTTATCCACTCGCGGGCTGTTCTGATGGATAGCGTTGGCGATTAATTCTTTTCCTGTACCGCTTTCCCCCAGAATTAAAATTGTTGTATCGCTGGGAGCCGCCAGCGCCAATACTTCAAACAATTCCCGCATTCTTTTGCTATTGCCAATTATATTTGAAAAATCGAATTCCATTGACAACCGTTCTTTTAATGTTTTGTTTTCGATTATTAGCTTCTGGTAATCCAGTGTCTTTTCCAATGTGTGACGAACTTGATCCATGTCCAGTGGTTTCAGCAGGTAATCAAACGCTCCCAATTTTAGCGCTTCCACAGCCGTTTGTATTGACGCATAAGCAGTCATAATGAGAACGGGTATGGCGGGACTGATTTGTTTGATGCGTTTGAGCGCTTCGATGCCGCCCATGTTTTCCATTTTCAGATCAAGCATGATCAAGTCAAAAAAATTCTGCTCGACTTTACGGACAGCCTCGTCTCCGTCAGCAGCTTCAAAAATTTGGTAGCCGTCTGCCGACAGAGTAGCTTTGAGCATCAAACGATGATTATCATCGTCATCGACAATGAGTATTCTTTTTGCGTTTTTATCTTTCAAGGATCAAATTCCCTATTTGGGCAATGCTATTTTAAATGTCGTGCCTTTTCCCGATTCACTCATTACTCCAATTTCCCCGTGATGGTTCTCGATAATGCGGTAAACGATGGCTAATCCCAAACCGGTGCCATTCTTTTTTGAGGTAAAGAACGGATCAAAAATATGAGATAAATTCTCCCGGGCAATACCTTTGCCAGTGTCACTAATATCTATTTCGATGCTGCTGCCAAGAGATTTTACAGCAATTGATAATTTATTTTTTTTCTCATCCATTGCTTCCATTGCGTTGATAAAAATATTCAACAACGCCTGCGTAATTAAATCTCCATCCGCCGCAATTAAAGGTAAATTTTTATCAAAATTTTTGATAATTTGCACGTTCTTTGCCTGAACGTCAGACTCGATTAACTTCAACGAGTGCTTTACAATTTTCAAAATATCTGTAGGCTGGAAATCAGGCTCTTGTGGTCTGGCAAAATTCAATAAATCCTGAATCACTCGATTGAGCCGATCCACCTCTTTAATCATCACTTCCGCATAATTCGCATCCTCCGACTTTGCATCAAATTTATTGCGGAAGTATTGGGCGAAGCCCTTGATAGAACTCAACGGATTGCGGATCTCGTGGGCAATGCCTGCTGCCATGCGCCCCAGGCTGGCTAACCGTTCCGAACGCGCCACCTTTTCTTCCAGCGATTTAATGTCTCGCAGGTCACGCAAAATTATGACAGTACCTATTACTTCGCCATTTTCATTTTTCAATTGACTGGACGTCGTGCTGAGCGGAATCACCCGATTATCATTCAAACGACATTCCATTTGCTGCTCAAAAATATCCGTTGACGGCAAAAATGTTTTCTTTAAATTGCACTTATGCATGACTTCAGTGAGTCGCTTTCCTTTAACTTTATTGTAATTTAATCCCAACAGGTTTGCAGCGTTCTGGTTAATCGTTGTGATACGACCATCTTTATCCAACGAAATCAACCCGTTGGGCATACTCTCCACCACATTGGCGGTGTAAGTTTCCATTGACTTCAAAGTGCTGTTGACTGCATGATAGTTTTGCACAACGAACAGGAAAAAGAAAGAAGCCGAACCAAGAATGAGCAAAATGAGCGCAGAAATAATCGCCCTACGAATATCTTCTGTTTGCGCCGCTTCGTATTGCTGCATTTTTAGCCCGACAATGAGATATTTGCCCGACAGTGATTGATTCCATCTGTCCATGCATTGCCATCTTTCCATCATCCCGCCCATTCTGGAGTTCATAGGAGTGACTTTTTTTGTCACTTGAAGAATGTTTTTGCCATTGTCATTTTTTTCAATGGAAGATATTATTTGCTCTTCCTTTTCCGGCGCCTGAAAATCATTAATTGTTTCTCCGATCATTTCAGAATTACTATGGGCAACTATATTTCCGTATTCATCAACAAGCATGATATGGTCGATGTTGGCTTCTTTCGCCGTTTCACTGACGAGCGTCTGGATTTGGCTCGGTCCCCACATCATTCCCACCATGCCAGTTCTGGCACCAGCCTCGAGAGTGTGCATCAATGTTAATGCCTCCTGTCGCAGGTAATCTTCCATCAATCTTTTTTCCCGGTGATAATTCTGAAATGAAAGAATCGCAAGGATGATGAACAGCAGCAAAGAAGCTACTGCAATGGCTATTATGGGATAAGTGAAATTTTTAATTTTGAGTTTTTTCATGGGTTTAAATTACAATATAATCATTAATAATTTTTTGCTTTCTGTAGCTGACTAATGGCATAGTTGTATAGTAATATAGAATCTCATTCCTTCAATATATAATTTAAATAAAAAATAATACAAAGAAAATGCAGCAGCTATTTTAAGGACGATCAATTCCGAAAAAAATACTTGCGTTTTATGAAATTATACTTTACATTTAGACGTCTAAATGTAAAGTATGGTTTTAAAATGGTTATACGACCCTTCTGGATAAAGCGCATTGAA
>JAADGR010000465.1 GCA_013152225.1 Calditrichota bacterium | reverse complement strand
AGCAAATGACCGAACTGCGTGAGATTTACAAATATCTCCTCAACAGCATCTCCACTACCGGCGGCATGGGAACCGTCGCCAACTGGCAGCAACACAACATACCCATGCTCATTGAAAAGCCGGGGAAAGAGCTGGCGGCTATATTGGGCGAGGATTTGCCGGTGGACACACAACCGTCAAAGAACTATCCCGGCAATGCGCGGATGATCGTGCCGACTGTGCGATCCGATCTTGAATCCGGCGAGCCTTTTCAATTGCAAATAATCTTTATGGGCGGGAGACCTGAAAATGCCGGTTTTTACTGGAAGCGCCTGGGAGAAAGACAATTCAAAAAGATAAAGCTCGGCCATGTCACGCGCGGCGTCTACAGCATCGTACTGACGCCGGAGCAGATAGCCGGAGATTTTGAATATTACATCGAGGCAACCGGCGGCACCGGCAAGAGGTTGCTTTTTCCGGCCACGGCACCCAAGTTGAATCAGACGGTTGTGGTGATGCAATAACGTGAAAGGGATGATTACGTAAAAAACGTTCTTGATCTTGGTTCTGTTTGGGACCATGGTTTGAGCGATACGCGGAGTTTTTAAGAAAAATGATCATCACAAAACCCCAAAGAATGAAAGGAAAAGTATGCACCTTCCCAAAACCATTTTAATAACTATAACAATGATCGTTTTGTTTGGTTCAATCGGTTTACTCTATTCAAAATCTCCGGAAAATTTTTACTTTAAAGATCAGACACAATTGCGCCACAACACCCGAACGTTTTTCCATGGTCGCAAGTATTTCTTTTTACGAAGCGGGCGGGCATTAATGATCCTCCAGTCGGATAAAGCGGATGTAGGCCCGGCAATCACTTATTGGCTGTTCGATGCAGGAACTCCAAGTCAGAGTGGGAAGAAATCCAAAGCTTTCAATTTCAACCGGGAAAGCGGAAGCGCCTTTTCCAGTGCGCTCAGGGTTATCATAAAAGATGTACCTTTTGCGCCCTTTGGGGAACGAACCAGTGTGCGTTGGGTCACTGAGGATAATGTTCCCATGGTAGAAGGCGTCTGGTGGGCCGACGGCATCCGTGTTACTGAACGGTTTGCGGGTTTGCCGGAAAAAGAATCCTTTCAGCGGTCTATATTTTTGGAAGGAGCGGATTTGGCCGGAGAGGTAGAGATTACGCTGCGACTGATGATGCCTTTTGGTAATTGCACAGTCCATGGCGCTGTCCTGTCGGGCCGGGCCGGTGACGCGCCGGTGGCTTTGACGGCCTCTGCCGGATACCCCGCTCAATTTAATGCAAAAGAGGGATCGGTGGAGATTGGGCCAATTAAAATTCATCCCCAACAAAAAATCAAGATAAATTCTTTTTTGCTTCTCCAATTACCTGCCGAGTCCCAAAGTTCTGCACAGATTGTGACAAGGGCACAAGCGTTGCTTAAAAATGGGGATGCTGTCGATCTGAAACGGGCAAAGCAAAAATGGGCATCCATGTCAACCCTGCAGACCGAGGATAAGGTTGTACAGGAAATTTATGATCATGCCCGCTATTCGCTGGACAACTTTGCCACTGAAGACGGCCGGATAAATGCAGGCTATTTGCAATATGGTTCCGAATGGATTCGCGATGGCTCATGTACGGCCCTGGGTGCTTTGATGGCAGGGAATTTTGAGATGGCCCGGGCGATGGGAAATCACATGCTGACCAAAATGATCACTGAGGCAGGTGCCACAATGATAGGCGGCGCTTTTGTCAATCCCGACAGGGAGCAGCTTGATCAGATGGGCGAGATGCTGCATTTCCTGCGATGTTATGTCGACTGGACCGGAGATGAATCTTTGATTCGTCAAAACCGCAATAAAATTTTGGCCATGATCGAACGACCTTTAAATCCTGTATTCCTTGACGAAACAGGAATGGTTCATAATCGCCGGGAATTCTGGGAACGAACATTTGACGATGCTTACGAGTTGATCTATCAAACGTATGTCATTCTTGGATTAAGGGAAGCATGCAGACTGGCCCCTTTGCTTGGAGCAACGGATAAAGTGGAGCGCTGGCAAAAAGTAGCCGATCGTATGTTAATGGCCATGCTTTCCCATCCGGACCGGGCGCTGGTTCATGAAGGGCGCTTAATAAAGCGACGGAATGTCACAGGAGAAATTGCAGATTATTTTACCGGATATGGCGGTACTGTTTATGATTGCCCACAAAAAGTGACGCTTCACCACAGGTTGCTTCCCGATGCAACGCAGGCGCTGCCTATTGCTTTTCGTGTGATCGATCCTCATTCGGATTTGGCTCGAAATACACTTGAAGAAATGGAACAACTCTGGAATGCCCGCTGGTCCGGAGGCGGCTATTGCCGGTATAACAGCAGCGGTGAACCGAATCAGGTTGGCCCCTGGGCATTTGCCACCTGTTTTATCATGAGGGCACAGCATGAGGCCCGGCTTTTTAAAAAAAGCCGTCGTGCTCTGGAGTATTTACACTCCATACCGGGTGGTCAAACCGGTGCCTGGTTGGAGGAAGTCCCGGCGACAAAGGGAACGACTCAATGGGACGGCTTTATTACATGGAGCAGCGGAGAGATGACGCTTTTTATCATCCGGCATTATTTGGGCCTTCGCTTTGAAGACGGTGAACTAGTGATCCAGCCGGCCCTTTATCCGGGCAGTCCGCCGCTTACGGCAGATATAAGGGTTCGCAGCGGTCGTCTTCATTTGCAAATAAATGGCAGCGGAGCCATAAAAGAGGCTATAGTTAACGGTAAAACTGTGATGCCCGGGACTGATGGCGCAATACGCCTTGGCCGTGATGCCATGTCGGGAACAGTCGTTATCAGAACAAAATAACTTTGAAGGACAACTTTTTATGAAATGGTATTTGATTGTTGTATTGGCTGTTTTTCTATATTCCAGGGATGCATCAGCGCAAACGCTTATACTTTACGGAGAAAAAGCCACGGATGTACAAAAGAACGCTGCATTCGAGTTGGCGGCTGATATCAACAGGGTTTGTGGCATTCAGGTAAAAGCGGAACCGTTTGCGGCGCGAAGGAGCTATGCAAAATACAAACAGTTGATTTTTGTTGGTACAGTAGATTCTCATGGCGGAATCCGGAAACTTGTTGATAAGGGATTCATTACTATTTCCCAGGATGATCCCGGGCCCGAAGCGTTCGTTCTGCAAACCGTAAAAAGCTATCCCCAAAAGGGAATGACCACGATTGTCATTGCCGGCCATGATGACCGCGGCACGTATTACGGCGTCTATGAAATTTCCCGGCGTGTGCTCGGAATTGATCCCATGGAATACTGGACCGGAAAACAGCCGAAAAAACCGGATAAATTTATCATCCCGGAAATTTCTTTTCGCGAAAGATCGCCATTGTTTCCATTGCGTGGTTATTTTGACAATGATGACGATCTCATCGCCAATTGGAAGGGAAAAAAGTTAATCATCGAATTTGATATCTGGAAGGAAATGATCAACTCTCTGGCCAGATTACGTTATAACTATATCGATCTTCACGATACATTTGGCCGGGCGGAATTCTGGAATTGGGACTATTATCGCCTCATGCGCGACTATCACACCGATCTTGAGCTTGTGGATAAAATTATCGATTATGCCCACAGTAAAGGCATGCTTGTGCAGGCACCCATGTATCTTGGCTGGGAGTTCTATTCTCTGGATTATAACAAAATCTGTCTGAGTAAATTCTATGATGACTGGATGGAGGTGTACGAATATTATTTAACCGAAACACCAATCGGCAAATGCGATTTGTTTTTGCAAAGACCCCGCGATCCGTGGTGGGACAAAGCCTATCAGTGCTGCTGCGAGATGCAGACCGGCATAAAACCGGGTCCGCTGATGACAAAGATGTTTGATGGCCTGGTGGCGTTGGTCGAAAAACACCGGCCCGGCGGCAAAGTGATTTGCGATCTGTGGTCCGAAGGTCGAATCATGTGGCGAGCAAAAGAGTTCCATCCTGTCAAGCGTGTTGATATGCTTTGGGCGGATGGAGGTTATGGCTATTATGATGAATGGCCTCAGGATTACAAGGGGCACAATTTTGGGATATATATCC
>JAADGR010000161.1 GCA_013152225.1 Calditrichota bacterium | reverse complement strand
AGTTATGCAACGCATTTGTTGGCGACTGGAGTTGATCTTATTGAATTACAAAAGATTCTTGGCCATTTCAGCCTGTTGACCACCGTCAAATATACCCATCTCACCCCAAAAACTCATACCAACTCCTGCCACAAAATAAATGCACTGATGGACAGCTTTAATCTCAACTGGGGAGGGATAAAATGATTCTGCTCTCCTCAATAATAAATGAGTTCGCAGGCCGATTTTTTGAGCGATATAAAGCGGCTATCCTGCCATCTCACATAAAAGCGATAGATTCTATGAAACACTGTAGAAAAGAGCATGGCCCGCATATGCTGGCCAGGTGCACCAATAAAAACTGTGGAAATCAGACGTATATTCCACATTCATGCGGCCACAGGAGTTGTCCCCATTGCCAGAACCATGAAGGGTGGCAATGGATTGAAAACCAGCTAAACAAGCAGCTCCCGGCTGAGTATTTCCTGCTCACATTTACTTTGCCAAAACAGTTGCGTAAACTTGTCTGGATCAATCAAAAACTGGTCTATTCCCTGATGTTCTTATGCATACAGGAAGTCCTGAAGACTTTTACACTCAATGAACGGCAGCTTGGGGGAACAGCAGGATTTACAATGATACTCCACACCCATTCAAGAAGGCTCGATTATCATCCCCATATACACGTTGTGATGCCTGCGGCGAGCATCAATATGAAAACCGGATTATGGCGCGTCAAGTCCGGAAAGTATATATTCAACCATAAGGCATTGGCGAAAGTCTTCAGGGCAAGATTACTCAAGGAGCTTGTGGAAAATAATCTGCAAGTACCAAAAAATTGTCCGAAAAAGTGGGTTGTTGATTGCAAAAATGTCGGAAATGGCGATAAAGCGTTAATCTATCTCGGAAAATACCTCTATAAAGGCGTCATCCAGGAAAAAGATATACTGAAATGCGAAAACGGGATGGTCACCTTCGGGTATATCTGTTCCGAGACGAAAAAGTATCAGACCAGAACCGTTACAGGGGAGTATTTTCTATGGTTGTTGATGTGCCATGTCCTCCCTAAAGGCTTTCGTAAAACGAGATGCTATGGATTTCTGCACCCATGCAGCAAAAAAGTCATCAAGCTGTTACAGCTCATTCTTAGATTTGATCCCCGCATGATGCTCAAAAAACTGAAACCAAGAGCTAAAATCACTTGCAAATGTTGTGGCGCGGAAATGATCATCATCGGCACGATGATACCAGCGGCCCGAGTGCCACAAACGGTTTATTCAACGTGATCAAAGGAGATTTTGTTATGTTCTGATCTATGAGCGCAAAAACCGGTTGGATTTACCCAACGTATTGTTTTTATAATCCTATAAATCAAGCAGTTGGGAAATTGTCAAGTATATGAAACCTTAAAAATGTCAATGTAGACCCATTTTCTCAGCATATGAACGGAAAAATGGGTCTTTTTTTGTTTTAAAACTATCAAGTATATGTTATTATGTGCCACACAAAACATATACTTGATAGGTGGCATATGACTCGATTAGATCAGAATACAGTCAAGGCAGCATGGAGACATCTTGAGAAAGACAAAATATTTATTATTGGAGAACTTGCCTCCATCCTTAAATGTTCCATTCCAAACGCTCGACTTAAGCTCAGGCAATGGCGGACTTATACAAGTTATAACAAGAATGGGCGGTATTATACTTTGCCGCAGGTACCAAAATTCAACAATCATGGTCTTTGGCATTATGAGACTGTTGGTTTCTCCCGGCACGGCAACCTCAAAAAAACCATCATTTATTTGGTTACTTCAGCACATGCCGGACTTACCGGTAAGGAACTCGGTGAACTTCTTGGGCTTTCGCCGCAATCCTTTCTGCATCATTTCCGCAATTGTCCTGGCATTTACCGGGAAAAGCATGATGGTGTCTATGTTTATTACTCCGAGAACACACCGGTATACGAAAAGCAGATGCGGCAAAGGCGGTCTATTGTCAGCCAACCGGCTGTTGTTACTATTTCCGATCCGGAGGCAATTATGATCCTGGTTGCCATTATCAAGCATCATGGCATAACCGCGGAAGAGGTCATGGCTTTGCCTGAAATTAGAAAAAGCAAAATGAAATTAACAGCTATCCAGGGATTTATGGAAGACTACGGCCTGGAAAAAAAAATTCCGGATTCACCGCCCTGAAACTGTTCAATGAATTTGTGGCCAGGCTGGTTAGCGGCAATAGATCCAGTGTTTTATTCTCGAAAACGCCAACCATACATTTTTACCCGGAAAGCCATGCGTGCCCGGCATGTGACTCCAGGCTGAACGTGCAGAAAACCCGCCCAAGGACTGTGATTACAATGCATATTGGTACGTTCCGTGCCTGGGAGACGGTGTTAATCTGCCCCACATGTCAAACGATTTTTATTTCGGAACAGTTACACAGTCTCGTACCGAAGTGGGGCAATTTTGGTTTCGATGTCATTGTAGAGGTTGGCCTGGCGCTTTTTGTCCATTGCCGAAATAATCAGGAGGTCATGAAAATATTGGCGGCAAAGAATGTTTTTGTGTCCGAGCGGCAAATAAGCTGTCTGGGCCGAAAGTTCATCATTTATCTTGCCATTGCACACCAGGAGAGTCAGTCGCATCTCCGAAAGTTGATGGCACAGCGAGGGGGCTACATTCTCCATGTGGATGGGACCTGTGAAGGTGACAGTCCAAATCTGTTTTGTGCTCTTGATGGGATTTCCGAGCTGGTGCTTGATACCGTCAAAATCCCTTCTGAGAAAAAGGAACAACTGGTTCCATTTTTCCAGCGTGTTAAGGATCAATATGGTGAACCAAAGGCACTTGTGCATGATATGGGGCGGGGGATCGTCTCGGCGGTTGCGGATGTGTTCCCGGGAGTGGTGGATTTCATTTGTCACTTTCACTTTCTTCGCGATGTGGGCAAGGATTTGTTGCAGGATGAGTACTCAGCTTTTCAAAAACGGTTGCGAAAGCTCGAAGTCCGCTCAAGACTGAGACAGAGAGCCAAATACCTTGAATATAAAATCGATCCGAACTTTCAGTCATTTGACGATATCATAGCAAGCCTTGAATCCGGGACATGGCGGACCATTTCTTGCGAGCACTTCCCCTTGATCACGGCTTATGCGTTAAGTCAGTGGATATTTGAGTACCCTCAACAATCCAACGGTTACGGATTCCCCTTTGACCGGCCGTATCTTGATTTTTTTTGGCGATTGCAAACCGCCCATCGATTGATAGAGGAGATCATGGATGTTCACCTTCGCGGCATCGCCAAAGACAACAAACCATTTTACATAGTCTATAAGGTGCTTAACAGGGCTGTAAAAGATAAGCAACTCAATGATCTGGCCGTAACCATGGAACGGAAGGCTAAAGTATTCGATAGCTTACGCTTGGCCATGCGAATCGCCCTTCCTGAAAGCAAGAATGGTATCAATGATAATGGCGAAAATGCAGACATAAAAAATATCGAGAAAAAAGTCGTTTCATTCCGAAAGTGGCTGGTCAGTGATGACCGGAAAAAGGCAACGTATGCCAAGATGATTGAACAAATCGATAAATACTGGAAAAAGCTGTTCGCTGATCCACTATCTGTTGTTACTTCTGAAGGGATCGTGTATATTCAGCCGCAGAGAACAAATAATATCCTGGAGCGATTCTTTCGAGGAGAAAAACGACGAAGCCGAAAAAAAACCGGAACGTCCTCTTTGAACAAAGTATTAAAGGCGATTCTCGCCGATACGCCACTGGTTCAAAATCTGCAAAACAGTGAATACGTGGAGATCATTTTAAACGGATGCTCAAGCTTGGCGGAAAGATTTGCCCAAATCGATACTTGTTTAGTACAAAAAGAGATGGAGAAGACCAAAAACAGAAACCAAAGGATATTGCCGGCAATCAGGAAACTGACCAGAGATTCTGACTTGACGATTAAAATATCCTCGTTGTTTTCAGCACACGCAAAATAAATGCCAACCAACATTTGCGGTTATAGGTCTATCTGCATCTGGATTTGAATCGAAAAAAAGATGTTCAACGGAAGTTCCTCGAATATACAAGGTCCACATTAAAGCACGATGAC
>JAADGR010000064.1 GCA_013152225.1 Calditrichota bacterium | reverse complement strand
CTGCAAGTCCGGTTAATGTGCCCGGAGTTATTGCCGGAGGCGATACGGGAAGCGCCGTCTTTGATTTGAATGCATTTGCCCGAGTCGGCACGGCAGGATTTAAATCGACCATACTTCAGGCGACCGGAGTTAATTCTGCTCAGCCGGTAACGGACATTCTTGATCCCGGCCAAAACGATTCCACCTTTGCCGTGTTTGAAAGCGCGGCGCTGGTTGTTATTGATACTGTTATTACCTCCGTAACCGAAATTAATGCCGGAGACAGACACAGCGTTTGGAGCATTTCGGCTATTTTGCGCAATATCGGTTCTGCTGATCTGGAATTGTTTGATGTCAGTGCCGGAAACGTCGTTTTTACTGTTGGCAGCCAGGTTGATAGCGAATATAAAATTTCACCTCCAACCGAATTTGAACATTCCGGTAATTTTATTCTTACCGGTGGGACAACCGACACGCTGCGATATATCGTTACAAGAAACGGTGAGATCGCCGGTCAGGCGACGATTACCTTAACGATAAAAGGGCACGACAGAAATATCGGTGAAAGCAGCAGTATTACCCGCTCCGGAACAACCCATGTTTCCGTCAATACCGAGGCTCTTGCGCAGATTGTTCGCACAACGATCAGCGGCGGTGCAACGGATAATAACGGTAACGGCATGATTAACCGGGGAAGTAATTTCCAGGTTAACGTTCTTGTGCGTGCCGGTGAATTGCTCGGAGTTGATTCCGTCAAAGTTGAATTGACGTCTGATGGAAATTCGATGACAAAAGCGGATACGGTTACGATTCTTCATATCGACAAAGATTCCAGAGAGAGCGCTGTTTTTAACATCGAGGCGGACGAAACCTGGCCCGGCGCGCAAGGTGAAAAACGTGAAAAATATTTTGCGAAAATTCTTTCTGCCATTTCGGCCAGCAGTCTTTTACCTGCGCAAATACGTCATCCTGAAAGGGCTGAAGATTCCCTCGCTGTTTTACGCATTCAAAACCCGGCTGACCTTGAACTTGACCTGTTAACAGCCCAGGCAGCAGATACGGTACTGACACGAAATCAGGTTTTTACGGTCATTGCCAGAATTAGTAATTTGGGAACCGCCTGGGTCGATTCCGGCAAAATAAAACTCATCCTTCCGGATGGTTACCAATTTATCTCGGGAGAAAGTTCGGAAAAGCCTTTTGCTATTCTTGATGATTCATCATCCGTGAAAGTAGAATTCTCTTTACAGGCCCCGAGTGGCATAACCGGGTTGGTAACGATTCAGGGACAAATTTCCCAAATACCAAAAGACCTCAATGCACACGCTTCGGCAACGATAACGCAGGGGAATGCGCAGTTGGCCGTAAAAACCGTTGCATCGAATTTGCAAATATTATCTTTTGCCATCTCCGATCCACTTGGTGCCCGTGACAGTACGCTTTCAACCGGTCAGCCTTTTGTGCTAAAGGCTGTTATTCAGGCAAGCAAAAACCTTCGCAATCGCAGCGCTTCGCTCAAGATGCCTCCCAATCTGGGAAGTGGTAAGGAATATACAACGAGCGAACCCTTGGAAAAAGATATTGTTAATAATCCCGATACTTTGTCCTGGTACATCAATGCTCCTGCAAAAGAAATTTTGTTTACACATGCTTTCAGCTTAACAGTCCAGGCTGAAGAGATCGATGGTACTCCAAAGATTGTTCACAAAACTTTTACCGTAAACAAAGTTGAAAATCATGCCACCCTGTCGTTGCAGGATTTGACCGTTTCGTCACCCGCTTCCGTCATGCAAGGCGATGAAGCTTATTTGTCAATAAATCAAACTTTTACTTTGAAAGCGCGGGTAAGAAAATCCGGAGCGGATGTAACCGGGACGGGCAAGGTTGTCCTCGATTTTCTCGGCAGCAATTTTAAATTAATTGACGGATCAACGCTTGAACAGAATTATACTGTGGATACGGATATTACCTGGAGAATTCAGGCACCCAGTGAAATAATTACTTCTCATGTCATTCAGGTCAAATTGCTGGATAGTGAGCTTCCGGAAGATGTCAATTCAAATCGCCCTGCCGATGTTACCGACGATGCCAAGGAGCTTACTTTTCATGTTCAGAACACAGGGCTTGTGCGGATAGATTCGGTGTGGATCAGTGATCCTCCGGGTGCCAGAGACCAAAAGCTGTCCACGGACCAACAATTCAGATTTTCTGCAAAATTCAGTTCAGAAAGAACGAGTGATATTCGCGCCCGCATCCATTTTTCATCCGAGTCCTTTAATGTCGTTAACCGGGATATCGGCAACCTTCCGAACGATAATGTAAATACCCGCGTGGATTGGAGCGTTACTTCGCCAAGTGATGCCGGCCTCCTTGCCGACAGTATTTGGATTGAAATTCTTGCCAATGATAAATATTCGGGAACGCCGTTTTCCGTATATTCCGATACCATACAGGTGTGGACTGAAGACAAGACTGTTTTTTCCATAGAGCCGGAAATCTCTTTTCCCGCCGGGTTGAATGCAAATCGCCAGGTTTCGACTGATCAGACTTTTTACTTGTCGGCTAAAATTGAAAAGCAGGGCGCTGCATTCGTCAAGGAAGACAGCTTTGTGGTTGAACTTGTTCGGGTTCCGGAAAATTATTGGATGCCGAGTGAAAGCAAACGAACGCTTGCTGTGAAGGGAGATTCTGTTCTCGCCGGTATTTATCCGACATGGAAGTTTAAAGCCCCGTCGACAAGACCGAGCGGGTTATCGGAGTTTTTATTCTCTTTAAAAGAAGTCCCGCGCGATTCCAATTCCATGAAAGAAGCGGCTATTAAAGACAAGGAGGTTTCGCTCTCCCTGCAAACCGTTAATAAAACGCAGCTTGCTCTTCTTGCTTCACTAAACGATGAATCAAGGATAGATTCCGGCAGTGTACGCATCGGCAGCCATTTTCAGGTTACAACCAGTCTGGAAAATTTCGGCGATGCTGCATTTGTCGGCAACTACCAGGTAGAAATGAAACTTCCTGAATCCGGACTTTATACAACAGCGGATACATTAATAAAATCGGGGGACAGCAAAAATTTAAGTTGGACGATCACCGCGCCGAAGAAAGTAATTTCCACACCGGATACAATAGTGCTGGAATTGACCAGACCCCCGCAAGATGAATACTCAAAAATAAGAGCAGCCGTTGTCGATTCCATCGCTATGATCAGGGTGACAACGGAAGCGGGTGTTTTAATTACCAAGCCGTACACTGTACAAACAAAATCGGCGGTTCTCAAAGGCGGATCGGATGTACCTGTCCTCGGGTTGGAGATGCGCAACAAAGACCTGGCAACTTCGACGCGATCCATACTGGAAGGGATAAAACTGACGATGCGGGACCAGAAACGAAAGCCCATTTCTCCGGCATCGGTCATTACGCGTATCGCTGCTGTCAGAAGATCGGATCACTCTTATGTTTTTGCGGAAAAATCAGTTTTTTCAGGGTCGCAGATCATGTTGAACTTTGCACCTCCCGATACGATTAAAGGAGCCAAACCGGATTCCATTGATATTGTTGTTGATATTGCTTCGGGAGCAAAAGATATAAATTTCCAGGTGGCCATCGATTCCGCATCTGCATTTAAAGCATACGATATTTCCGGAGATTCACTGGTCATTGCAGATTCAACCCAACGCCCGGCGACGTTTTTGGGAATCGTTTCCCGTTTTTCAGTTATTGTGGAAAACGATCTCAAAAAAACATTTTATAATTATCCGAATCCTTTTGGCCGCAGTGACCGGCCGGAAACGAAATTTATCTATATATTAAAAAAACCAAGCGATGTAACCATTAAGATTTTTACTTTGACGGGCGATCTGGTTCGCACAATTAAATATAATAAAAGCCAGCATCCGGCGCAAACCAGCGAAGGTCTCCACCAGGGCGAAATAACCTGGAACGGAACAAACGGGCTGGGACTGAAAGTGATGAATGGTGTTTATCTTGCTTATATTATAACGGATTATGGCGAAATGGCCATGACGAAAATAGCTGTGGTAAAATGATTGCAAAGATGCAAAAATATTTTCTAAGCGTTTTTCTCGTTGTTCTTTTGATCGGCGGCGGGGCCTTTGCCCAATCGACCATCAACAAGAATGAATGGGGCGGCGTGAATGACATCTTTGACCTCCCGGTTGGCGCCAGAGCGATGGCCATGGGGGGCGCGTATGTCTCCCTGGCAAACGACCCGTTTGCTCTGTACTGGAATTCCGGCGCTTTGGAAAATGTCCAGCAAATGGGCCTGGGATTGTATTATTCCAACTTGCCGGGCGGATCAAGATATAATTATCTTGCTTTCGCATATCCAACGCTGTTTTTCGGAACTTTTTCTGCGGGTTATCTCAGTATTGGCACCGGAGGTATTGGTATTGCAGGCGATCATGGGGAAAGGTACGGCGAAGAAGATTATGGTCGATCATTATTCCTTCTTGGTTATGGTTATCGCTTTTTTGATTGGCTGTCTGTCGGCACAACGCTGAAAATTGAGCGGGCAAAATTTCCGGATTTGATTAACGATGCGACAGGCAACATCACAGAGTCCGCATTTGGCGCCGATGCAGGTGTTTTGGTGACGCCGCAGTTTGATGCACTTTTCTTGCAAAATATTACCATCGGATTGAATATTCAAAATATTATTCGCAGATCCATGCGTGCCGCAGAAGCCAGCGAAAGTTCCCCGAGAAATGTGAGACTAGGTATTGCAAAATCCATTTTTATCAATGATAATGCAAATCAAGTTACAATGGCAGTGGAAATCAACATTAATGAGAAAATGTCCACAGTACCAATTCATTTTCATTTTGGCCTGGAATATAGTTATCGTAATAATTTTATGCTGCGTGCCGGATACGATCATAGTGGACGTGGTGGAAGCGGAAACGGTCCCACCTATGGAGCCGGATTTAAGCACCTGAATATTCAGTTGGATTATTCATTCTGGAGCGGATACGATGCGCTGATGGGCAGCAGCCACCGCATTTCGTTGGTTTACAATATCGGCAAGACGCGGAAAAAACGCATGGAAGAGTATAATGCCCGTGAAGTTGCACGAATTCAACGACAAGTCATCAACCAACTGGAAATGAAACGCCGCGAAGAAATCTCCTCGGGAAAAGCACAAGCCAGACTTTATTTTAATAACGGCGATTATATTCGCGCATACCGGGAAATTAACAAAGTCTTGTCTTATGACGAAGAGAGTAACAACCCGGAATTTGCTGATTCGCGCTTGTTGCTCGATCAAATTAATAACGCGATCAAGGCACAGCGCGAGAAGGAGCTTGCCGCCGAGGTTGCCCGATCGGCAGAAGAAGCAAGAATAAAAAGAAATCAGCAGTTGGTCAAAGAACATTATGAAAAGGCATTGGCTTATTTTGAAAGTGAAGAATATCCTGAGGCCATTTCGGAATGCAATCGCGCATTGGAAATCGATCCGCAGAGTGAACTCGTTCAGGACTTGAAAGCAAAAGCTGACGAGGATTTAAGACAAAAACTTGTTGATCTTGTAACCAAAGCGAGAAGCCTTGAAAAATCAGGGCGCCTGATGGAAGCCATTCCGTATTACAATCAGGCACGAAGACTTGCGCGGGATAATAAAGAATGGGAAACACGCATATCAAGCTGGGTAAGTTCCATAGAACGCAAATTGAGCTATGACGATCTTTTACGGCGCGCGGCGAATCACGAACGCTCCCGGGATTGGAGCGCGGCTGCCGATCTTTATAAACAGGCTTTGAAATATGAACCCGGCAATCCGGCGATCAGGAAAAAATATGATGAAGCGTACGCCCGGGCAAATGCCAGGGAGATGGATATGCCGTCTGAGGTCAAGGATTTGTATCTGAAAGGGTCGCACGAGTTTACTGCCGGCAATTATGATAAAGCGTTGGAATATTTTGAATCCGCTCGAAAATTGCAACCTTTTAACAAAACCATTTTGCGAGCAATGGACGTTGCCAGAGAGGAAAAGAGGAAAAAACAGGCAGCAACCGGGCAGTGATAAAAACCTTGATATTGTAACTTTTTCCCTTATTTTACTGAAAATGTCAAGCAAAACGAGGATGAAAATATTTGTTCAGGCACGTAGTAAAAGAGCAACTCAAAGTTCCGGCTAAAATTGATTATCTAAGTGAACTCCGTGACTTTGTCACCAAAGTGGGAAAACGCCATGGCTTTTCCGAGCGGATAATTAATGCGTTCAAGCTTTCCATCGATGAGGCTGCTACCAACATCATCAAGCATGCCTATCGTGACTGGGAAGGTGACATCACCATCCGCGCCATTGTAAAAAGATACAGTTTAACAATCGTTCTCATTGACAAGGGTAAATATTTTGATCCGCGCCAAGTCAGTGATCCTGATTTGCAGCGATATGTTGATATCGGTAAAAAAGGCGGTCTCGGCATATTTATCATGCGCCGCCTGCTGGATTCTATTGATTACCGCAAAACAGAAGAAGGGAACGAATTATGGCTTGTTAAAAACCGCGATATCCTTCCAAAGAGAAAATTGTCGGTCTCTTCCATTCCCCTCACATTAAAAGTTCGATATTGGTTGGTTTCCATTGCCATTTTTTCTTTTGTTGTTGCTTCTGCGTACATCTTTTTTTTCCTCCGCCAGGATGATATCATCCTGAAAGATTATCTTGCCCGGGGCAAAGATGCATGTTCGGTCCTTGCCCAGGATGTCTCTGCAAAAATGAAAAATCTTTCACCGGAAGTTAAAAGACAACTCGTCGAATCAGGCAGTCGCGACCTTTTGGTTTTGAGTTATTCAAACGAGGCCGTAAGTACACTTTCCATGTCACAACACCGCGACATTCTCTTTGATGCTTTCATTGTTGACAACGGGGGCGAAATTCTTGCAACCGCAAAAGACAATCAACTTAATGTTGGTGATACCCTTAAAATCCCTCTTGATGCAAAAGAGCTTGAAAAGAACTTTGCCTATAAGTATAGAATAGCGGGGAATAAAAAAGAAGGGGATAAAATAGGGCCTGAGGTCGTTGATATTGTTTATCCTGTGCTCGACGAGTCCGGAAAAATTCTTGGCCGAGCTCATTTTTTCATAAATTATAATATTATTGCCAAGGAAATTTCGAGCGCAAGATGGAATTATCTTAATCTGGGTTTATTAGTATGGATTGTCGGTGTAACCAGTTTGTTCATCCTCATTTACATTGTGATGAATCCATTCAGGCGCCTTCAGGAGTGGGTAAAAGAACTGGGGCAGCCGGGCGTCGTCGAAGAAATGGACATCGATGCTTCTACAGAAGTGGGTGAAATTGCAAAAGCTTTTAGTGATATTACACAAAAATTGCGTGTTTCCCAGGAAAACGTGGCCGAACAGGAACGTATGCAAAAAGAGATGCAAGTCGCCCAGGAAATTCAGCAGACCCTCCTACCGTCTGAATTTCCGGAAATTGATGGTTATGATATCTCTTCATATTATGCTGCTGCAAAAGAAGTAGGCGGCGATTACTACGATTTTGTAGAAGTTGATAAAGACACATTGGGAATTGTTGTCGGCGACGTTTCAGGAAAAGGAGTTCCCGGTTCTCTGGTCATGACGATGATCCGCACAGCGCTGCGAACGGAAGCGCGCGGTATCAAAGATGCCGCCGAAGTTCTTTCCCGTGTGAATGATTTCGTTATCAATGATATCAAAAAGGGAATGTTTGTAACACTTTTTTACGTGATCATTGATTCCAAAAAGCGTCGTATCAATTATGCCAGCGCCGGCCATAATCCAATGATCCTTTACCGTACATCAAAGAATAAAACATATTACCTCAACCCGCGCGGCTTTCCGATTGGAATTTCACTGCCGGAAAAAGACTTGTTCAGAAAATCTCTCGACTCCGACAGCATTGCCCTTGCCGAAGATGACATTTTGCTTGTTTACACCGATGGTGTAACAGAGGCGATGAATGGAAGAAGGCAACTTTATGGCGAAGAACGGTTTTTAAGCGTTATCAGAGAATACGGCGAATTAAAAGTTGACGATTTTATAAGCAAACTGCACGAGGAACTTTTATCTTTTACCGAAGGAAGTTCGCAAAATGACGATATTACGCTTGTCGCTATAAAAGAAAAATCATCTGCCGACAAAGTTGAACTCAAACGAGCAAAAAAGGTTTTTGAACTTGTGCAAAGCGGCAAATCTGTTAAAGAATCTTGCGAACTTGCCGGAATATCCACTTATGCTTACTATCGAAAATACAAAAAAGAATTTGAAAACAGTGGCATTGAAAACTTTGTTTTGAGCACAGAAACGGAACAGATCGAGAAGAAACATCTGAGTATTGAAGAAAAAACAAAAATATTTGATGTCATTCGACGGTTCCCCGAGTATGGGGCGAAAAAAATCAGCCAGGAACTCGATACGGAACGATACAATTTTGAAAAAATAAATGTTGCTAAAATTTATGAAGAACTTGTACGTGCGCGTTTGAATACAAAAGAACTTCGCGAAGCATTTGTAGCCAGGGGCGGCAAGAAGAAAAGAATCAAACCTCCCGGTACTCCATTGCTTACACTTGACGGTAGAGTCATTGTGCAAAAAGCGGATTATGATACCAGCTTTCCGGAAGATGAGGAGGAAGAAAAAAAAGAGGATATTAAGAGTAAGCAAAAAGGAGTTGTACCTCGGGAAAAGGAAGAAAAGACAGTTCCCGCTGCAGACGACATCGAGGAAAAAGGCAATAAAGACGAAGCAGAAGATAATCAAAAAGATTTGTTTGCAATTGGAGTCGATGAACTCTTAACCACGCCACTTGAAGATTTGTTTGATAAAAGAAAGTCCACTACGGATAAAGAACAAAATGGTGCTGAATCACTAACGGATGAGGATTCGTTCGAGTATGCAGGTGACGCGTCTGAAGAATCCCTTGTCGACTCTATCGACCCTTTGATTGAGCCGGAGGAGACGATTGATTCCGATACAGTTGAGGAACTCTTTGAAACCCGGGATGCTGATGAGCCATCCTTTGACGATGATCTTGATTTGGGTTTACAAGAGTTTGAACAAGACGCGAGTGTTTTTGATTACTCGGAAACGGACGCTGATTTAGGTAATGGCCGGGATAAAACTGTTTCTCAGGACGATAGCGAAATTATCGCTGATTTGAATATAGATGATAAAAAGTTTTCCGATAAAAAAATAGACAGGGAAGAAGTCGAGTTTACATCGATGGTTAAAGAAGGCGGCGGCATGGAAGAACCGCAGCCTGCGGAAGCGGATGATTCTTTTGAGGGTACTTTTGTTGAAGATGCAAATATCGTTGCAGAGGTAAAAGATATTCATATTTTAGAGGTGCAGGAACTCGTTGATCCTTTTGAAGAATTTTTGGAAATCGAGGATGAACAGGGTCTGGTAGCGCCATCGGGTGAACTCGATGAAAACATTAATCTTTTATTGCAAGAGCAAAAGAGCAAAGCAGGCGAAGGTACTGATGACAGGAAATCGGCGCCGGATGTAACGCAGAATATTGCCCGAGTAGAATTAAACGATCAGAAAATTGAAGAAACACTCGATGCCGAAGCTATGGATGGAGTAACGTTTGATGCTCTTATTGATGAACTGGAAAATGAACAACCATTCCTGGAAACCGATGATGAATTTGACGATTTCCTTGAACAAGTTGCCGGCGAAGGAGGAGATGGGCAGGCAAAGGAAGAGAGCGGTAATAGCGGAAAACCTGGTGATGCCCGCGTGGCGAAATTGTCCAAAGCCATTGCTCTGTACGAATCACAAAACTACAAGGAAGCGATCAGCGCCTTCCAGGAGTTCATCGACGAATATCCTGAAGACAAAGATGCCTATACATTTTTAGGCAATTCTTATTTTCGTGATCGAAAATACAATGAAGCCGCGCGCGTATATGAAAAGCTGATTAATTTTGATCATGATAATGTGAATGCGAGAGAAAACCTCGGCGTTGTTTATGCCAGCCAGGGAAATCTAAGCAGGGCAATTTATCAATGGGAGCGCCTGCTCGCTATTTCACCTGATCGTCATGATATAAAAGAAAGCATAGAGCGGGCGAAGAAATTTTTAAACGAAAGTCCGCTGTAGTGCGTTCTGAAATGTGCAGAACATTTCCAACAGTTTAAATCTTGTCGGGCATGTAAAACAAAAGCGGAGCGATACACTTGTAGCCTCATTAAAAAATGCGCGCTTTGCTTGAAAAATTTACATCCCTAAAATTTTTTCCCAATAAAAAGTATCCACAGGAATTCCATTTTCTAAATTATCCCGGCGGGTGAGCAGCGTCCGTTCTCCGGGATAATAAATTTTGCCATCTTTTGAAACAGGTGCAGCAGCATGCAAATTTTCGATAACTTCATCGACAATTCTGTCAGCAAATTGTTTTTGTGATTTGCGTGAAATATCAAACGCAATGAAAACTTGAGACAGACTGTACTCATCTTTGTGCTTGCCGATTTGTTTGGTCGTTTGCCCGCCGGAAAGCAGTGCTGCGGTCAAATCTAATATTAATGAAAGGCCGGAACCCTTCCAGTAGCCAATAGACAAAGGCCGCCATGATTTTT
This sequence comes from Calditrichota bacterium, assembly GCA_013152225.1. Classification (GTDB taxonomy): domain Bacteria; phylum Zhuqueibacterota; class Zhuqueibacteria; order Residuimicrobiales; family Krinioviventaceae; genus Hydrothermomicrobium. The sequence goes on along the minus strand of JAADGR010000064.1, from coordinate 9,781 downwards.
CAATAGCACCGGCATCACGTGTTAAATTCCCATTCTCATCGAAACCGCCTTCAAAAGGCAAAAGCTCCTTTCTCCTGCGATAGGATTCCAGCTTGCCGTAGGAATACAAGGACATAGCCATATCCAGAACGATGTGCCCTTCCTTTCGCGGAACGGCTATAACTAACGGGTTGTTTCCAAGGATTCTCTCTTTGCTCCCCCATGCGGGCATGTTTGGCTGGGTGTTTGTCCAGCACATAGCGATACATCCTGCATCAGCCGCCTGCCATGCGTAAGCGCCGGGGCGCATCCAATGATTGGTGTTTCGCAGAGCAACGCAGCCCATGCCGCTTTTGCGAGCAATTTCAATGGCGCGTTCCATGCAGAAATGTGCACTCAGGTTGCCGGTACCGAGATGACCGTCCCAGCGTTCGAGCACGCCGAATTGTTCAATTTTTTCAGGACGCGCGTGAATATCCACGTACCCTTTTTCGATGTATTCCATGAAACGGGGAAAGCGATTCAGACCATGAGAATAAAAGCCACGAGGCGAAACGTGCAAGCCTTCAAAGAGGGATTTAGCAAGTAATCACGTTCGAAAGCAAGGAAGATTTTTTGTTCCTTTCTAATATTTTGGATAGAATTCTGATTTTATATTGTTATCTTTGTAACTGGTTGGTTGTCTGTTTTTTTAAAGGAAAAGCGAAATGAATCTTGATGTTTTGCCGGGTCAGAGTTTTCCTCTCGGAGCAAACATTCGTGATGGTGGTGTGAATTTTTGTGTTTTCTCACCGGAATGCGAATCTATGGAGTTGCTTCTTTTTAACGACGAAAAAGATGCCAAACCCGATCGCGTCATACGATTTGATCCAAAAACAAACAAAACATTTTATTACTGGCATGTTTTTGTCGGCGGCATCGGTGCCGGGCAAATTTATGCCTTCCGCGCGTACGGTCCCTACGAACCCGACCATGGCCACCGTTTCGACGGCACAAAAGTTCTTCTCGATCCCTATGGTCGCGCGGTTGTGGGAGATTCGGTTTATGATCGCAATGCGGCAATTGGCGTTGGCGACAATTGTGCCCATGCTTTTAAAAATGTCGTTGCGGATACACAAAATTACAACTGGGGAGATGATGTCTATCTGAATTTGCCATACTCTGAAACCGTGATCTATGAACTTCATGTCGGTGGGTTCACGAAACATCCCAATTCCGGTGTAGCTGAAAACAAACGCGGTACTTATGCCGGACTGGTAGAAAAGATACCCTATTTGCAGGAACTCGGGATTACTGCCGTGGAACTCATGCCGGTGCAGCAGTTCGATGACCAGGATGCACCCGGCTCTTTGCCGAATTACTGGGGGTACAGTCCGGTTGCTTTTTTTGCTCCCCATCGTGGATACAGTTCGCGCCAAGATTCGCTGGGACCACTGTATGAATTTCGTGATATGGTCAAAGCGTTCCATAAAGCCGGCATCGAGGTCATTCTCGATGTTGTTTTTAATCATACAGCGGAGGGAAATGAAGACGGTCCGACTTTTAGTTTTAAAGGCTTGTCAAATTTTGCCTACTATATTCTGGAAAAAGATTTAGCTCGATACGCAAATTACAGTGGCTGCGGCAACACGTTCAATGCAAATCACTCGGTTGTGCGGCGTTTGATCAGGGATTGCCTGTGCTACTGGGTTGCCGAGATGCACGTGGACGGTTTTCGCTTTGATCTTGCTTCCGTGCTGGCCAGGGGTGAAACCGGGGAACCGCTTGAAAACCCGCCTGTTCTCTGGTCTATTGAATCCGAGCCGGCGCTCGCAGGCACAAAACTCATCGCCGAGGCCTGGGACGCCGGAGGACTTTACCAGGTCGGGACTTTTGTGGGACATAAATTTGCCGAATGGAACGGGCCTTTTCGCGATGATGTGCGCCGTTTTATCAAAGGTGATGCAAAAATGGTAAAGCGGTTTTCGGAACGAATTACTGCCAGCCCTGATCTTTACCTGGCGTCGGATCGTGAGCCGAACCGAAGCATTAATTTCATCACCTGCCACGACGGGTTCACTTTAAATGATCTTGTCTCTTACAATAAAAAGCACAACGAAGCAAATGGAGAGAATAATCAAGATGGCACGGATTCCAATTGGAGTTGGAACTGTGGAGCAGAGGGGCCGACCGATGATGTAAAGATCGAGCAATTGCGGATTCGTCAGATTAAGAATTTTATTATGGTTCTCTTTCTTTCGCAAGGCACACCCATGCTGCTCATGGGCGATGAGGTTCGCCGGACGCAAAATGGAAATAATAATGCCTATTGCCAGGACAATGAAACGAGCTGGTTCGATTGGCGCCTTGTTGGGAAAAATGAGGGTTTGCTGCGATTCATCAAAGAGTTGATTGCTTTCACTCAGGAGAGGGCTGTGTTTCGTGAAGAAGAGTTTTGGATTTCTCCGGGTGAAAAAATAAAACCACAAATCACTTGGCACGGTACACGACTTTGTCGCCCGGATTGGGGCAATGATTCGCATAGTCTTGCTTTCTCGCTCAAACATGAAGAAAGCGGCGATTATATTCACATCATCCAAAATGCTTACTGGAAAAAGTTAGTCTTTGAACTGCCGCCATTGCCTTCCACACAAGCATGGTTCCTCATTGTCGATACAAGCAAAAAATCTCCGGAGGATTTTTGTGCGGTCGGCTCTACATCATCCCTTGGTACGAATTCTTATTCGGCAGGACCTCGTTCCGTTGTCATGCTTTTTGCCGGGGAGAACGCAACCAGATGATATAATTGGAATTTTCATTATTTTATCGCTTGGCCAGCAAGATTCTAAATGACATATATGACCTCTTGTTACCCACTCGATCCGTTATAGCACCCAAAAAACTAACAAATGGAGATACTGCATTTTATGTTAAATTTTACTTTTCAAAATCCAACGAAAATATTTTTCGGAAAAGGTTCCATTGAGAACCTGAAAGCCGTTCTTTCCAAAGATCAAAAGATAATGATGGTGACCGGAAAGGGTTCCATAAAAAAGAACGGCGGTTATGATCAGATTGTCAAAGCGCTTGAAGGCTATGACATGATCGAGTTTTGGGGCATTGAGCCGAATCCCCGTTATGAAATGTGTATAAAGGCAGTGGAAAAAGCCAAATCGGAGAAAGTTGATTTTTTGCTCGCGGCAGGCGGCGGCTCAGCATTGGATGCGACGAAGTTCATTGCCGCGGCCATGAAATGGGGCAGCGGTGATCCGTGGGATATTCTTTCAAAGGGCGCAAAAATTGAATCAGCCGTACCCTTGGGATGTGTACTCACTTTGCCGGCTACCGGTTCGGAAATGAACGCCGGCGCCGTCATTACGCGCGAATCCACGAAAGAAAAATTTGCTTTTATCAGTGAACATATTTACCCGAAATTTTCTATTCTTGATCCGGAAACGACATTTACGCTTCCTGAACGCCAGACTATTAACGGCATCGTCGATGCGTATGTTCACGTTCTCGAACAATATATTACATACAACGTCAATGCACCATTGCAAGATCGCCAGGCCGAAGCCATTCTGATGACGCTCATTGAGGAGGGACCTAAAGTTAAAGCTGACCCCATTAACTATGATGCTCGTGCAAACATTATGTGGTGTGCGGCACAAGCGCTAAACGGAACAATCAATTGCGGCGTCCCCCAGGATTGGGCTACGCACATGATCGGGCACGAACTCACAGCTTTTTTTGGCATTGATCATGCACAATCTCTGGCGATTGTCCTGCCAGGCTTGTGGCAGCATCAGCGTGAACAAAAAAAGGAAAAACTCGTCCACTATGCGCATCGTGTTTGGGGCATTAGTGATTTGAGCCCGGAGGAAATGGTGGATGTTGCCATCAGAAAAACCGTTACGTTTTTTGAAAGTATAGGTATACGCACAAGGCTGAAAGATTATGGCATCAAACTTTCGGATTGCCGGGCTATTGTTGAGCGGATTGAAAAACGCGGTTCGAAAATGGGTGAGCATCGATCGATAGGTGCCAGGGAAGTTGGAGAGATTTTGGCTCTATGTGAATAAGATTTTGAATTTTTAGAAAAAAGCTTAAATTTGAAAATTCTTCAATTGTCTATGATTTCTTGAACCAGCTTAAATGGCGAAACCAAACGAGCATGCATTATATTGCCGATCTTCATATCCACTCTTATTATTCCCGTGCAACGAGCAAAAAGCTAAACCTTGAACATCTCAACCTGTGGGCGCAGTTGAAAGGACTCCAGGTCGTGGCCACCGGGGACATTACTCATCCCAAGTGGCTGCAGGAGATGGAGGAGAAACTTGAGCCGGCGCAACAGGGATTGTTCAAACTCAAGAATGAATTTGCCCGTGACCTCCAAAGAGAGGTTCCCGGTGCATGCAATGCAAAAGTTTATTTCATCCTTTCCGGTGAGATCAGCAGCATTTACAAAAAGAATGATCGGGTGCGCAAGGTTCACAATGTCGTTTTCATGCCCTCTTTTGAGGCCGTGGCAAAACTTCAGGCCACACTGGATCGCATCGGCAACATCCATTCCGACGGCCGGCCCATCCTCGGCCTCGATTCCCGTAATCTGCTGGAAATTATTCTCGAAACCGACCCGCGCGGACAGCTCATTCCCGCGCATATCTGGACGCCGTGGTTTTCTATGTTCGGTTCCAAATCCGGTTTTGACACGGTTGAAGAATGCTTTGATGACCTGGCCCCCCACATTTTTGCCGTCGAAACCGGGCTGTCTTCCGATCCGCCAATGAACTGGCGTCTGTCCATGCTCGACAAGTACGCGCTCGTCTCAAATTCGGATGCCCACTCGCCTGCAAAACTGGCGCGCGAGGCAAATGTTTTTGACGCGGACTTGTCTTATGATGCCTTGTTTTCATCGTTAAAAGATAAAGAAGGCGATTCGTTTTGGGGCACGATCGAGTTCTTTCCTGAAGAAGGAAAATACCACATGGACGGCCATCGTGTCTGCAAGCGAATGATGAAGCCGGGCGAAACTATGCAGCACAACGGTCTCTGTCCCGTTTGCGGAAAACCGGCGACGCTGGGCGTGAGTTACCGTGTGGAGGAATTAGCAGACAGAGCGGAGGGAGGAAAACCGGATAACGCCAAACCGTTTATGAGCCTCATTCCCCTGCCGGAAGTTATTTCCGAAGTTGTGTCTGTGGGGCCGGCATCGAAAAAGGTGCAGAATATTTACAATACGATGCTGCACAAATTGGGTTCAGAGTTGTACATCCTCATGAACGCGCCCCTGAAAGATATTGAAGAAAACAGTGGTTCGCTTGTAGCCGAAGCTATTCGGAGAATGCGCAAGGGTCGCGTTCATCCCCAGCCGGGCTATGACGGTGAATATGGCGTTATTCGTATTTTTAAAAATGATGAACGGGAAAAAATACTGCAACAGGGAACATTGTTCTCTTTGAACGAAACAGTTCAAATTGAAAAGGCCGAAGCGGGTGAGGCGGATAAAAACAGGCCGCATTCGTCGGAACCTTCCGGCGCAGTCGCGGCAGTGAAGGAGGAAAAGAATGAATACGGTCTGAATTTTGAACAGCACCAGGCCGTGGAATTTCATGGCGCACCGCTTATTGTACAGGCCGGCCCGGGAACAGGAAAAACGCGAACGCTGACGCACCGTCTGGCCGCCCTGGTTAAATCCGGCAGCGTCAGGCCGGAAGAAATACTTGCCGTAACTTTCACCAACAAGGCCGCCGGGGAAATGCGGGTCCGATTGAATGAGCTTTTATCAGCCGGAGAAAGCAGCCGAATGCACATTCAGACGTTTCATGCTTTTGGTGCTGAATTTTTGCGTGAGCAGAAATCTTTTTTCGGCCGCCGCCGGGATTTTACGATTATCAATCCGTTGCAAGACAGTTCATTTTTGGTTTTGCTGGAGAAAAAAACAGGAGAACGCGTTCCGAAATCTGTTTTGGATAACATTTCTCTTTTTAAAGGAAAACTCGTCCCTGCAGATGCAATTCCAAAAGAAATTGAAGAAAATCTCCCCGGAAATTTTTCAGCATTTTTCAAACTTTATGAAGAATTGCTTTCCGAACTGAATGCTGTCGATTATGATGATCTCATCAATTTACCGCTGCGAATCTTGCGAAACGATCCACAAACACGGCGGACGATCCTGCGGCGCTATCCTGTCATCGCAGTGGATGAATTTCAGGATATTAACCGGGCACAGTATGAATTATTTAAAATCCTTGCCATTGCTGCGCAGGATGTTTGTGTCATCGGTGATCCTGATCAGGCGATTTACGGTTTCCGTGGTGCCAGCCGGGATTTTTTTCTGCAATTTGGCAAGGATTTTCCGCATGCAAAATCTATCCGCCTTTGCCGCAATTATCGCTCGGCACAAAACATTCTGTCGGCTTCCATGCAAATGCTCTCCGGCGGGGAGGAATCTTCTCAGGATGATCTCTGGTCGGGCATTGCGCCGGATGTCAAAATTTATATGCAGCAATCGGCAACAGATCGCGCCGAGGCTGAATTCGTAGTACACCGCATAGAACAATTGCTGGGGGGAACGAGTCACTTTTCCATTGACAGCAAACGCGTGGATGACCGCGGGCTGCCGCAGGATTATACTTTTTCCGATATTGCAGTTTTGCTGCGCACAAAAAGACTTTTGCCACCTCTGGAGGAAGCGCTCTCTCGTTCTGGCATTCCTTTTGAATCTTTTGCCGATGAAAATTTGCTTTCCTATCCGATTGTGCAATTTGTCGCAGCCAGTTTGCGATTGGCTGATGGGTCTTTTGCAAAGAACGATATTCTTCAAATTGCCGAGTTTCTTCTCGTGCATGATCCAAAAGAAAAGGAGAACCTTGACAAAATACTTGATTCCTGGAATGGTGAGTCCTTAAAAGATATCAGGGGCAAAGGCCGGGACATGAGCCGTTTCTTTGAATATGTTGAGGATTTAGAAAAAGCGCCGCAGGAGCTTTCGGTTGTGGAAAATATAAAACTCATTCGGGAAAAGTTGAAACTCGATGGTACCGTTGAAAAAGATACCGACAGACTTTTGCCAAGATTAATGCGAATGGCGCAACCCTTTGGCAGTCGTCGTGACAAATACCTGGATGCGCTGGCACTGCAAAAGGAAAGCGACGATTTTGACGTTCGTGCCGATCGGGTGCATATACTCACGTTGCACGCGTCAAAAGGGTTGGAGTTTCCGGTGGTATTTATTGTGGGCTGTGAGGAAGATATTTTGCCGTTGCGGCTTGGCCGTTCTTCAGATGTTGATGAGGAACGACGCTTGCTCTATGTCGGCATGACGCGGGCACAAAGCCTGCTTGTCCTGACATACGCAAAATCACGCCTGATTTTTGGGCAAAAACGTTTACAAACACCATCGCGGTTTTTAGCTGCGATCTCGGCACATCTTGTTCAGCGGCAAAAAGCAGTAAAAGTTTTGAAAAGAAAAGACGCCGACCAACTAAAATTAAATTTTTAGGTCAAAGATGGCTGAGTAATTCGTAAAAAGTCGAAAAGCATGTTAGCCGACATCCGGATTGCTTCGCTTCGGTCGCAATGACATTTTGGGGCTTTTTACGAGTTTCTCATGGCTCTGCCAAAGATTTTGAGGAAGGATCGCAATGGAAACAGTTGATTTAAGGAGTGACACCCTGACAAAGCCGGCCCTCCGGTATGCGCCTTGCCATTGCCGAAGCGCAAGTCGGTGACGATGTTTTTTGGGAACATCCTGATTTTTTCTTCAGTTAAAAATTATTAAGAATGAAAATTGTTCTTCAAAAGGAGATGACATCAATTGTTTTGATGATTTAGACGTTGACATTAGCGTTTATCTTTTGTACATTTGCAGTTGGCCGTTTTTTGATTATTTTTTTGAAATCTGAAATATATTGGAAATAAAAGTGTTTTAATTAAAAGTCGTTGTTTTAATATGTATCATTAAATTTAGAAGGGAAGTGATACTCTCAACTAATGACCAAGCCCAAGAAAAAGCCCAAACAAAAAGAAGTACGTACCAAAGAGTCTATTGAAAAGTACCTTGAGGAAATCGGTGGATTCTCACCATTACCTCCGGCCCAGGAAATTGCTCTTGCGACTCGTATTCATAAAGGCGATGAGATAGCTTTAGAAAAGCTTGTGCAGGCAAACCTGCGCTTTGTCATCACCGTTGCCAAAGAATACCAGGGGCAAGGCTTACCGCTTCAGGATTTGATCAGTGAAGGAAATCTTGGTCTTATCAAGGCTGCACAAAGATTTGACGAGACAAGAGGATTCAAGTTCATTTCTTACGCGGTATGGTGGATCCGGCAATCGATTCTTCAGGCGTTAGCGGAACAATCAAGAGTTGTAAGATTGCCCTTGAATCGGGTTGGAGCAATCAACAAGGTCGGACGTGCGCTCGAATCTTTGGAAAAGGAGTACAGCCGCGAACCCAGTATGGATGAAATTGCCAATAAAATGGAAATGAGTTCCTATGACGTTGCCGACGTTCTTAAAACTTCTGCAAGGCATCTTTCTTTGGATGAACCGTTTAAGGAAGATGAAGGTAATAGTTTGCTCGACGTTCTCAGAAGTGACAGGTATGATCCTCCGGACGGTACCCTGATGCGAGATTCTCTGCGCGAAGAAATCAATAAGGTGCTGTCAACTCTAAAGTCCAGGGAAGCAGAAATTGTTAAACTTTATTTTGGCCTGGATGGAGATCGGCCACTGACATTGGAAGAAATCGGCGAGTATTTTGAACTGACTCGTGAACGTGTTCGTCAGATCAAGGAAAAGGCTCTCAGGCGATTAAGGCACCGATCCAGACTGGATCCTTTAAGGAAATACCTTGGTTAATGTAAAGCCTCCACAATATGTGGGGGCTTTTTTTTGGAAACTAGCGAATAAACAAAAGAGAAATAAAAATGGAATAGCCGCCCAACAGGGCTAACGCTTCAGGACGGTTTAATCTGTATCCGGTTCTCATAAAGGGAAATGAAATGAGCGTAAAAATAAGCATCACCGGGTATTCAAAATGCAAAAGATGTACATCGACTTTTATCGTTGTGACCATTGAAACTGCAGCAATAACGAATAGCGTATTGAATATATTGCTGCCCACGGCATTTCCAACAACAATGTCGAAATGACCGCGAACCGCTCCAACGGTAGAAATCGCCAACTCCGGCAAAGACGTCCCTACAGCCACCATCGTTATTCCGATCACAACCTGACTCACTCCCAGCGTTTCAGCCATGACAACTGCCGATTTTACAAGCCAATATGATCCCAATAACAGTGCCAAAAGCCCTGCAAAAATCATTGCAAAATAGCGCTTGAGGGGTTTTTTCTTTTTTCCATCTCCGTTTTCCTCCATTTCTGCGCGGAGCTTTTTACCGTCCTTACGTTGTTGTGAAGCCATGCGAAACATGTAACCCAAAAAAACCATAAATCCGGAAAGAAGAATAAGGCCGTCAACATAATTCAATTTTTTATCAAGACTTAAAAGATAGAAAACAAGCGTCGCAACAATTAGAAACGGCATTTCTCGTCGCACTGTATTTACTTCAATTTTAAGGGGGCGGATGAGTGCTGTAATGCCAATAACGAGGCCAATATTTGCGATATTGCTGCCGATGATATTCCCCAGGGCAATGTCGTTGGTGTGCCGGAGTGCCGAAAGCATACTGACTGCAAACTCGGGCGCAGAGGTTCCCATGGCAATGATCGTTAGCCCAACCACAAGAGGGCGAACACCAATTCTTAACGCCAGTTTGCTGGAGCCTCTTACGAGAACTTCGGCGCCTTGCCAGAG